>JAOPVV010000446.1 GCA_025966005.1 Frankiales bacterium | reverse complement strand
CGCGACTGGCTCGAGGACCACGGCTTCACCGTCCAGGCCACGACCGACTGGACGCTCACCGCCACCGGCCCTGCCCACCTGCTGGAGCGCCGCCTGCCGCCCGCGCTGCGTGGCAGCGTCGCCTCTGCCGTGCGCGACAGCAGCCGACCGGTGCGCAGCCGTTCGATCCCGACCGGGTACGCCCCCGAGGCCGTGCGCGAGGCGTACGCCGCGACAGCCGGCGGGGCGGGCGCCACGGTCGCGACGATCCAGTTCAGCGGCTGGCGGGCGCGTGACGCCCAGGTCTTCGCCGGCGCCGCCGGCATCGACCTGCAGCCGGGCCAGATCACGTCCGTCCCGGTCACGGGCGCGCGCACCGACGAGCCGGACGGCTTCGGTGGCGACTTCGAGGTGGCGCTCGACGTCCAGGGGGTCCTGGGCGCGGCGCCGCAGGCCCGCCAGCTGGTGTTCGTCGCGCCCAACACCGCGGCCGGCGCGATCGCGGCCTACGAGGCGGTCGCGACGCGGGCCGAGCGCGACGGCCTCACCGCTGTCTCGGTCTCGTGGGGCGCCTGCGAGCTCGACACCGCGCCGGCCCTGATGGCGTCGGTCGAGCTGAGCCTGGCCCGGATGGTGGCGGCCGGAGCGACCGTGTTCGCGGCGTCCGGCGACGCTGGTGCGTACGGCTGCGCGGCCGAGGGCGCGCCCGACGGCCGCCGCTCGGTCGACTACCCTGCCTCGAGCCCGTCCGTGCTGGCCGTCGGCGGCACGACGCTGCGCCCCGACGGCGCCGGCTGGGCCGAGACGGCGTGGTCGGACCGCAGCGGGTCCACCTCCGGCTACGCCGGTGCCGGTACGGGCGGTGGGCTGTCGGCCCGCTTCGCCGCCCCGCCGTGGCAGGCCGGACTCGGGCTCGACGGACGTCGCGGCGTCCCCGACCTCGCCGCTGTCGCGGACCCGCGCACCGGCGTCGGCGTCTACGCCCCCGACACCGACGGGCGGCGCCGCTGGCAGTCCGCCGGCGGGACGAGCCTGTCTGCGCCGCTGCTCGCCGGTCAGCTCGCCAGTGCCGTCACCGGGCTCGGCCGGACCCTGGGGCTGGGCCGCCTGCACGTCCCGTTCTACGCGAGCCCCCGCGCGTTCCGCGACGTCGTCACGGGCGACAACCTGCGCGAGAGCGCCCGCCCCGGCTACGACCTCGCGACCGGCCTCGGCAGCCCGCGCTGGGCCGCCCTGTCCCCGCTGCTCCTGCAGCCGGCCCTGCTGGCCCCGCCCGCCACCGCCTCGCGCATCGTCCCGGTGACGACCTACGCCCCCGTCTCGCCGGGCGCCGTCTACGGCCTGGCCGAGAGCACGGACGCCGCCTGCGCCGGACGCGGGCCGCTCCCGACGGACCTGGCCCTCGCCGACGGCCCGGACCGCGTGGCGACCGTCGTGCTCGCCGTCACCGACGGGACGGGCTGCCGCACGTCGAGCCGCGCGGTCGTCCTCGACCGCACACCGCCCGCGACCACGGCGGGGCTCCGGCCGACCCGCCGCCCCGGTGTCCTGGCCCTGTCCTGGGCCGGCAGCGACCCGACGCCGTCGGCCGGGCTGGCCACCGTCACCTGGCGCCTGCGGCGCACCGACACCGGCGAGGTCGTCGCCTCGGGCACGGCCGCCCGCAGCGGCAGCCTGCTCCGCAGCGTGGCCGCGGGCCTCGCACACCGACTCGAGGTGGAGGCCGTCGACCGGGTGGGCAACACCGCCGCCCCGGCCGTCAGCCCGGACGCGACCGCGTGAGCGTCAGCGAGGACGCCGCAGCAGCCCCTCGCGGGCCGACGCCGCCTGCCGCGCGGGCGACACCGGCAGCTCGAACGCCGGCTCCGGGTCGATGCTCGCCGCGCCCGTCCCGGCGAGCAGCGACGCGGCGTCGGGCACCTGCCGCTTGACGAGCGCGAGCGCGAGCGGACCGAGCTCGTGGTGGCGCACCGCCGTGCCGACCCGTCCGACGTCGCGGCCCTCGAGCTGCACGGCGTCACCGGCGGCCGGCAGCTCGCTGTCGCTGCCGTCGAGGTGCAGCAGGACCAGCCGGCGCGGCGGGCGGCCAAGGTTGTGCACCCGGGCGACGGTCTCCTGCCCGCGGTAGCAGCCCTTGTCGAGGTGGACGGCGGTGGAGAGCCAGCCGACCTCGTGCGGGATCGTCCGGTGGTCGGTGTCGAGCCCGAGCCGCGGCTCGCGCCGCTCGACCCGCAGCGCCTCGTACGCCATCACGCCGGCGACGGGGCCCTCGTACGCGATGAGGAACGACCGCGGCACCAGCCGCGCGACCGGGTCGGCGACCACGGCCCACTCGTCGCTGACGTCGGAGACCTCGACGCGCAGCATGAACTGCATCTTCCGCAGGAAGTCGATCAGCGTGTCGGCGGTCCCCGGCTCGACGTGCGCGAGGACCTGCGTCCCGTCGTCGACGAGCTGCAGGTGGTGCTCGACGTGCCCCTGCGGCGAGAGCACCAGCGCCTGCGTCGGCACTCCCGCCTGCAGCGCCGTCAGGTGCTGCGACAGCAGGCTGTGCAGCCAGGTCAGCCGGTCCGGGCCGGCGATCCGGACGACGGGGCGGTGCGACAGGTCGACGAGCGCCTCGCCGGCCGCGAGCGCGCGCTGCTCGGCGTACGGGTCGCCGTAGTGCGCGGCGACCCCGGTGTCGGGTGGATCGGCGACGACGGCTCCGGGACGCGACAGCAGGCTCACTCCTGCACGAAGGTCGCAGCGCCCAGGCCTGTTCCCGGACGCGCCGCAGCCCCCCACCCGTGAGGGTGAGGGGCCCCGGCGACGGGCGAGGACCTAGCCGATGATCGGCAGCGGGAACTGGAAGCCGGTCGGCGAGGGGCTGGCCGAGGCGGCCGGCGCCGACTGCGGCGTCAGGTAGCCGACCACGTCGACGATCACGTGCGCGGACGGGCTGCCGCCACCGCCGACGAAGGCGGTCACGGACCGGTTGCTCCCGAGGGCGCTGACGACCTCGTTGGCCTGCGTGAGGTTCGGCGGGAAGTTGACGTTGCTCGTCCCCGGGTTGGGCTGGCCGGTCGGGAAGACCGTCACGAAGCCGGCGGCGCTGCCGTTGGTGGCGGTGACGTTCAGGACGACGCCGGTGGCGCCGGCCGGGACGACCGCGGGCATCACGACCGTGACGTTGCCGCTGCGGCGCGCGCCCCGGTCGTCACGGGTGTCAAGGGCCCGGACCGGGGTGGCCAGGGCCGTGAAGGCCTGGGTCCCGGCGACCGGCTGGGCGGTGACGGCCCCGACGACGTCGACGATCACCGAGGCGAAGGCCGAGTCGACGAACAGCGACACGCGGCCGGCGTTCGCCCCGGTGCCGACCTGAGTCGTCACCTCGTTGGCCTGCGTCTGGCCGGCCTCGAAGTTGACGTTCGAGGTGCCCGGACGCGTGGTGCCGGTCGGGTAGACGGTGACGAAGCCGCGGCCGGCCGTCCGGGTGACGGTGACGTTGAGGATCGCTGCGGTCGAGGTCGCCGGCAGGCGGCTCGACAGGTCGAGGACGACCTCGCCCTGGCGGGTCGGCGTCGACGTGGTGCGGGTGTCGAGCGCGCGGACCGGCGCCTGCGTGATGACCCGTCCGCCGGCGCTGGACGAGCTGGTGAACGAGCCCACCAGGTCGGCGATCACGTGCGCCGAGGCGGAGTCGACGAACAGGCTGACGCGGCGGTTGGCCGGGAGCCGGACGACGACCTCGTTGGCCTGCGTGCCGGCCGAGGCCGGCGTGGTCGCGGTGGCCCGCTTCTCGCCCTCGAAGTTGACGTTCGAGGTGCCCGGCTTCGTGGTGCCGTCCGGGTAGGCGACGAGGAAGCCGCGGGCGCTGCCGTTGGTGACCGTCACGTTGAGGACGGCCGCCGTCGCGGCGGAGTCGGTGATCTGGCTCGACAGGTCGAGCGTGATCAGACCGGTACGGCGCGGGGCGCCGCCGGTGCGGGTGTCGAGCACGCGCAGCGGGCTGGAGAGCCCGACGTAGCGGCCGGGCACCGTGGCGGTCGGCGTCGCGCTGGGCGACGGCGACGGCGACGGCGAGGACGGCGACGGCGACGCCGAGGCCCCGGTGGCGGTGACCGTGAAGGACGCGTTGCGGGTGGCCGTCTTGCCGTCCGTCAGCGTCACCGTGACGTTCCGGGCGCCCACAGCGGCCGCCGCGGTGGTCTGCAGCGTCGCGCGGAGCAGAGTCGCGCTGACGAACTCGACAGCGGTGGTGGTGACGCCGGTGCCGCTGACGACCACGGCCGCGCCGCGTGAGAAGTTGGTGCCGACGACGTCGTAGGTCGCCGTGCTGCCCTGGGCCTGGCTGCTGCCCGTCTCGGTGCCGGTGCGGTCGACCGAGGCGAGCGTCGGCGTGCGCTCACCGCGCTGCAGCACGGTGAAGGTGAAGCCCCGGGCGGCGTTGACGACGCCATCGGTGCTGCGGACGACCGGCTGGTACGGGCCGGGGGCGGCGTCGCTGAGGTCGAACGTGCCGGTGATGGCCGTGCCGGTGGACGTCGACGCGGCCGGGTTGGTCTCGCGCAGCGTCAGCGCCCCGCGGGTGGAGCTGCCGGGGTCGCCGACGTACTCCAGCAGCATCTCGCCGTTGGTGACCTGCGTGCCGGTGAAGGTCACCGAGGCGGCCGCCTGGCCCGAGTCGTTGGTGCCGCCGGTCGGCGTGACGCTGGTGAGCGGCGCGCCCGCCACGGAGAAGCAGCCGACGCACGTCGCCGTGTTGCCGTCGCGGTTGGTGACCCGGACGTTGCGGGTGCCCGGCGCGGCCGAGCCGGCGACGACCCAGCGGCGGCGCAGCTCGATGCGGCGGGTGATGTCGTCGGTATCCGGCGCGGTGTCGGTCCCGAGGGGCGCGGCGCTCGTCGTGATGGCGCTGTCGACCGTGCCGTTGGGGAGCAGCACCTCGATGACCGAGCCGCGCTCGAAGTTGTTGCCAAGCAGCGACACGTCGAGGTCGTTGCCGGGCTCGATCGCGCTCGGCGACGCCGAGGTGACCGCGACCGGTCCGCCGCCGATGACGGTGAAGCCGCTGGTGCGCGAGTCGTCGCCGCCGCCGCCCGGCAGGATCGGCGACGTCGCGCCCGTGACCGACACGTTGTAGACGCCGGAGTCCGCCGGGCCGTCGAGGCCGACGGTGCTGCCCGTGCTGGCGTCGCCGTCGACGTCGGTCAGGTCGAGGGTCGCCGCCTGGGAGCGGTCGGCGGTGCCCGACGGGCCGCCGGCCGGGATGGCGGCCGAGAACGTCGACGACGCCCCGACCAGGGAGAACGTCGCCGTGCCGCCGTAGCGCAGGTCGGCCTCGGTGGTCCCGAACGTCAGGACGGCCGCGGTGTTCGTGCCCTCCGCGGACGACGGGGTGATCGTCAGCCCGCCCTCGATCGCGAGCGCCGACGGGGCGATCAGCAGTCCGGCGACCAGGGCGCTGGTGGTGGCGATCCCCCCCAGCGCGAGTCGGCGGCGTGCAGCGTTGTTCATGGGACTCCAGTCCGGTGGCAGGCGGGGGCGGGCGCACCGTAGGCGGGGGCGACGAGGGCCCGCAGCGCGCGCGGGACCCCGGTTCTCAGTCGTGTGTCGGAAGCCTGAGTTCGCCGCTGAAGGCGACTCTCCTGCACCAGCGGCCGATCTTCACACGACCGTGACGTACGGCAGTGTCCGGGTCAGGCCTGCGAGCAGGCCCGGCAGCGTCCGAACACCGCGAAGTGGCCGACGTCGACCGTGAAGCCGTAGGCCTCGGCGACGGTGGCGACGAGCGGGCCGACCACCGACGGGGGCGCCTCCTCGACCCGCCCGCAGTCGCGACAGACCAGGTGGACGTGGTCGTCGTCGGTCGACACCGAGTAGGTCGACGCCCCGTGGCCGAGGTGGGTGTGCTGGACGAGCCCGAGCTCCTCGAGCAGCTCGAGCGTGCGGTAGACGGTGGAGATGTTGACCCCGGAGGCGGTCCGCCGCACCGCGGTGACGATCTCCTCCGGCGTGGCGTGGCCGAGCTCGCCGACGGCCTCGAGGACCAGCTGGCGCTGCGGCGTCAGGCGGTAGCCGCGGCGCCGCAGCTCGGCCTTCCACTCACCGCCGACGTCCCCCGCCGGCACGCTCCGCCCCATGCCAGGACAGTAACGCGCATCAAGGAGCTCACCCGGACGGCCGATGCACCGGACATGCGCATCCTGGTGGTCGAGGACGACCCGAGCGTCCGTGCCCTGCTCGTCGCCGATCTCGAGCTCGCCGGGCACGAGGTGGAGGCGGTCGAGCACGGCACCGCCGGCCTCGCGTCCGTCGCCGCCAGCACCCCCGACGCGGTCGTCTGCGACGTGATGATGCCGGAGGTCTCGGGCTGGGACGTCGTGCGCACCCTGCGGGCCGACGAGCGCTGGAAGCGCCTGCCGGTGGTGCTCCTGACCGCCCGAGACACGACCGACGACGTCCGGCACGGCTACGAGGCCGGAGCGTCGCTCGTGCTCAGCAAGCCGTACGACGCGGGCAAGCTCGACGAGGTCCTCACCGCCCTGGTGTCGATGCAGCGCTAGCGCGCCGCTACAGCCGGGGGGCGGTCGGCCTCCAGGGCTGCGTGCGCTCCTCGGCGAGCAGGTCCTCGCTGTTGACGCCGATCGCGAGGTCGAGCAGCAGGCTGAGCGGGACGCCCGACTCGAGCATGGACATGGCGTAGTGAGGCGACGGTGCCGTGATCACGGGGCCTCCTGACCTGGTGGGGGTGGACACACGACAGGCTTCGGCCCGGCAGCCCCGGCGTACGAGCACCGGACGGGTGAACAGCGTCCGTACCCTGCCTCGTGTGACGACTACCCCGAGCGGTGTGCGGTTCGTGCTCGCCGTCCAGGCCATCGCCGTCGCCCTGGTCGTCGGGTGGTTCGCGACCGGCCACGCCTCCGCCCCGGACGCCGGGCTGCTGCAGCTCGACGTGCTGTCGCTGTCCGAGCGGGTCGAGGGCGCCGCGGCGGTCGACGGACGGCCGACGATGCTCGTCGTCACCTGTCCCGATCTGCCGCGCGACGACCGCGAGCTGGCGGCGGAGTTCGGGCTGGTCGTCTCGACCGACCCGGTGCTCGCCCGGCGCCTCGCGCTGCCGCTCGCGACAGCGGAGTGCCAGCCGGGCTACGTCCTGCTCGACGCCGCCTCCACCGTCCGCTACCGGACGTACGACCCGGGCTGGCAGGAGCACTCCTACGAGCAGGAGGTGCTCCTGGGGCACCTGTCCGGCCACCGCTCGTGAGGACGTTCGGGCGCTGGGCCGCGCTTGCCGGGCTGGTCGCGGCCGAGGTCGGGATCGCGATCGTCTACCTCGGCTACGGCACCTGGTGGCACTGGCTGCTGCACCAGTACGTCGGCTGGGGAGTCGGGCTGTCGACGGCGGCGCTGGTCGGCTCCCTGACCCGCTACCGGGTCCCGGCCGCCGTCGCGCTCGTGGCGGGGCAGCTGCTGTCGATCGTCCCCGACCTGCAGTTCCGGTACGCCCGGATGCCGCACGAGCCGTCCATGGACCTGTGGCTCGGCCACATCTCCATCCACACCGGCCCGTCGCCCGTCCTCGTCGCCCTGGGCGCGCTGCTCCTGGGCGGGTGGGCGTACGTCGCGGGCACGTACGGACGCCGCGGCCCGGCCGTGGCGCTGGCCGGCGGCGGGCTCGTGCTGGTGACGGTGGCCTGCCTGGTCGCGCGTGACGTCCCGACCCGGCTGCAGGACTACCCGCTCGACACCCCCAGGGTCGTCACGAGCTCTTGATCTCCGGCGCGGGCGGGAGCACGATCCGGGACGGCACCGTGCTCCCGTGCCGCTCGTCCGAGCCAGGGAGCCCGCCGTGCCGACCGTCGCCTCGCACCACAACCCGTCCCTCACCCGCGACCAGCTGTGGATGATCGCCACCGCGAGCCTCGCGCTGCTGACCGTCGTGCTGGCGCTGCTCGACCTCAACGACGCCGGCATGGTCACCGGCGTGCTGTGCGTCATCGCGGGCGGCTGGTCGCAGATGGTCTCCGAGACGACCGCCGAGCGGTTCGAGACCGTCACGGCCACGCTCGTCGGCGCAGTGGCCCTCGCGTACTGCGCCGCCAACAGCAGCGGCGTCTTCACCTGAGGCATTTCCTGGTGACAGGCGGCGCGTCCCGACCTACGATTTCGGGACACTGGAGAGGAGGTGGTCCGACACGTGATGCGCAATCGGACGAGTGAGGTGGCTGTCCGCTAGGACGCCCGCAAGGACTGCACGCTGAGTCTCTCGCGCGCCCCCACGGGCGTTCGGCGAGTCCCAGACAGGCACCCGACCCCGAGCCGCCGGCCGTGTCCAGCCGGCCCTCTCTCCGCGAGGAGGAGGAAGTGGCTCGGGGTCCGCCATGTCCGGCCGGCGATCTACCCTGTGCCGGTGAGCTCCCCCGCCTGCGTCGTCGGCCTCGGCTACGTCGGGCTCCCGCTGGCGGTGGCCCTCGCCGAGGCCGGTGTGCCCGTCGTCGGCTACGACGTCAGCACTGCCCGGGTCGCCGAGCTGCAGGACGGCAGCAGCGGCATCGAGGACGTGGCGGACGAGGCCACCCGCACCCCCGGGCTCACCTTCACGGCCGACGTCTGCGACCTCGAGGCGTGCCAGACCTACGTGCTGTGCGTCCCGACGCCGCTGCGCGAGGGCATGCCCGACCTCGGCGCGGTCGAGGCCGCCAGCCGCGCCGTCGCGTCCGTCCTGTCCGCCGGTGACCTCGTCGTGCTCGAGTCGACGACCTATCCCGGGACGACCGAGGAGGTCGTCGGGCCGCTGCTCGACGCCGGCTCCGGCCTGGTCGCCGGTCGCGACTACCTGCTGGCGTACTCCCCCGAGCGCATCGACCCGGGCAACCCGACGTACGGCATCGGCAACACCCCGAAGGTCGTCGGCGGCATGGACGACGCGTCGACCAAGGCGGCCGTCCGCTTCTACGAGACGGTCTGCGACACCGTCGTGCAGGTCGACGGCACCCGCGAGGCCGAGATGGCCAAGCTGCTCGAGAACACCTTCCGCCACGTCAACATCGCGCTGGTCAACGAGATGGCGGTGTTCTGCCGCGAGCTCGACATCGACCTGTGGCAGGTCATCGAGGCCGCCAAGACCAAGCCTTTCGGCTTCATGCCGTTCTACCCGGGTCCGGGCGTCGGCGGGCACTGCATCCCCGTCGACCCGTCGTACCTGTCGTGGCGGGTGCGCAAGATGGGGTTCACGTTCCGCTTCGTCGAGCTTGCGCAGGAGATCAACGCGCAGATGCCGTCGTACACCGTGGCTCGGCTCGGCGACCTGCTCAACGACGCCGGCATCGCGCTGTCCCGCTCGCGGGTGCTGTGCCTGGGGGCCGCCTACAAGCCGGGCGTCGCCGACTGCCGCGAGTCGCCGTCCATCGAGGTCATGCGCCAGCTGCGCCGCAAGGGCGTCACCGTCGCGTACGCCGACCCGTTCGTGCCCGACCTGGTGCTCGACACCGAGCGGCTCGCGGCGGTGCCGCTCAGCGACCTCGGGGCGTACGACGCCGTGCTGGTGCTGACGCCGCACGCCGGCTTCGACCTCGAGCTGGTACGCCGTGAGGCGACGCTGGTGCTGGACACGCGGGCGGCGCTGGCGCCGGGGGAGAACGTCTACCGGCTCTGACGACGGTCGCGCCACCAGGCGAAGGCCACGCCGGCCGACAGGAACAGGCTCGGCGGCACGCCCAGGTCGGCGGCCGCGATGCCGCTCGAGTCGGTGAGGGTCAGGATGCCCGGGCCCTCGTAGGCCGGGCTGTCGAACGTCCACCACAGCGCCAGGACCGCCAGCACCGCCGCAGCACCCAGGTCGCAGGTGCCCCGGCGGCGGCGGAGCAGGGCCAGGACGCACCACGCGGCCAGGACGATCATGACGATCGCGCGGGCACGGTCAGACGTCGGCACAGCGGGATCGTCTCAGGAGGTCAGTAGGCGCCTCGGCCGCGGACCACGGCGAGCACGGTCTTCACCAGGATCGCGAGGTCCAGCCCGAGCGACCAGCTCTCGACGTAGCGCAGGTCGAGCCGCACGGTCTCGTCCCAGGACAGGTCGGAGCGGCCGTTGACCTGCCACAGACCGGTCATGCCGGGCTTCACCAGCAGCCGGCGGACGGCGTGGCCCTCGTATCTCGCGACCTCGGACGGCAGCGGCGGCCGCGGTCCGACGAGCGACATCTGGCCCTTGACCACGTTGATGAGCTGCGGCAGCTCGTCGAGCGAGAACCGGCGCAGCAGCCGGCCGAGCCGCGTGAGCCGCGGGTCCTGCCTCACCTTGAACAGCACCCCGTCGTGCTCGTTCAGCGCCAGCATGGCCTCGCGACGCACCTCGGCGTCGACGACCATCGTCCGGTACTTCAGGACGCCGAAGGTCCGCCCGTCGCGACCCACCCGCTCCTGGCGGAACAGGGCCGGGCCAGGGCTGTCGAGCCGGATGAGGACCGCGAGCAGGAGCAGCAGCGGCGCGAGCAGCAGGACGCCGACCAGTCCGAGCGACCGGTCGAAGACCGCCTTGATGACCTTGCGGGCCCCGTCGAGCTCGGGCTCGTCGAGGTGCAGCAGCGGCAGCCCGGCGACCGGACGCAGGCTGACCCGGGTGCCGGTGATGTTCGTCAGCGCCGGCGCGACGAGCAGGTCGATGCCGGTGCCCTCGAGCTCGTAGGACAGCCGGCGCAGCGCCTCGGCGGTGATGCCGGGCGACGCCGCGATGGCGACGGTGTCCGCTCTGCTGCTCAGCAGGGCGTCCATGACACCGGCCAGGCTGCCGAGGATCGGGACGTTCAGCGCCGCGGTCGGGTTGCGCCAGGCACGGGCACCGGGGACGCAGGCGCCGACGACGTGCAGTCCCGAGAGCGGCTCCTTGCGCAGCAGCCCGATCAGCGCCTCGGCCTGCGGGTGGTTGCCGACCACGACGACCCGGTGGCCCCACTCCCCCCGCAGACGACGGCCGCGCAGCACGACGCGGGCGAGGTAGCGCCCCAGCAGCAGCAGGAGAAGCCCGGACGGCAGGGCGACGGCCAGGAAGCCGCGGGCCAGGTCGAGCCGGGCGCCGTAGCCGATCAGGGCCACCACCGCCGTCAGGCGGACGGAGGCGTTGCCGACGCGGCGAAACTCCTCCGGGCCCGAGCCGACGAAGCGCATCTCGTAGCAGCGGCTGAGCGCAAGGACGGCCATCCACAGGACGACGAGCGCCGCGGCGACGCCGTAGTAGCTGTAGCCGCGCAGGTCGCCCGGCGTCGACCCGAAGCGGACGAAGACCGCCAGCAGGGCGGCCAGGCACAGCGCACCGAGGTCGACGAGGACGAGTGACTGGGAGTAGCGGCGCAGCCAGGGGGAGCGGTCCGCGGCGGACGCCTGCGGCAGGTCGACGGGGCCGTTCGAGACGGGAGCGGTGGCCCCGGGCACCACGGCTGTCACGCTCACCCCCTCGGCTGTCCCGAGTCGCGAGCATGCCTGATACCGGTGCCACTCGTGTGACTTCCGTCATGCAGGCGACAGAATCCCAGCCGTGTGGGAGCCTCTACCGACCACAGTGCGTAATCGGGGGCGGAAGCATGCAGCACAAGACGGCATTCGGAGCAATCGCAGCGGTGTTTGCCACAGCAGGACTGCTGCTCAGCGCGGCGCCGGCCTCGGCGCAGGCCGTCCCGCTCACGCCCGCGAGCTGTGACACCGGCGTCCTCAGCTACCCCCCGGGCGCTGGTCCCGGTGCAGCCACGACCAGCAACGCCAACCCCCGGGCCGGGCAGACCATCATCGCGTCCGTCCCGAACGGGAGCTTCGACCCCCGTACCCGGGTTGTTGTCACCCTCGACAACGACGTCGCCACCCTCGGGACTGTGCCGGTCAACGGCTCCGGAGCCGCCCGCATCTCCGCGCGGATCCCCAGTTCGGTGCAGCCCGGCGTGCACATCGTGATCTTCACCGGCTCGCGCAACGGCATCGAGCAGCAGATCGGCATCTGCATCACGACCACGGCCGCCGGCACGCCCATCACGGGCGGCGTGGCCAACCCGGCCACGAACCCCGACACCGCCGTGCCGGTCGTCCCGGTCGGCAACACGCCGATCGGTGGCGGTGACGAGGCTCCGGCCCGTCCGAGCGCGCTGCCCTTCACCGGCTCCGCCGAGCTCGTCACGGTCGCTGGCCTGGGTGCCGCCCTGCTGATCGCCGGTGCCGGCACGGTCGTCGTGGCCCGCCGTCGACGCAGCGAGGCCCCGCTCGCCGTCTGATCCTCCGCAGTCCCGCTGAGCCGTCCACCTCCCGGGTGGGCGGCTCGCGGCGTTCCCGGCCTGACGTCGTCGTCGCCCAGGCGGCGAAGGCGCACACGCGGACATCGGGGCTCGCGTGCCGCCGTATCTCGACCGGCCGGGCCACGGCCGCCGCCGGCCCCGAGCCACGGACCGCTGGACGATCCGATCAGCAGACGGGCGCGCTCATCTCCACGGCCAGCGGCCGGGCGAGCGGCTGCTCCGGGACCTGCGGCGCACCGGCCAGTACCGGCTCGACCAGCTCGAGCACGAGCGTGCGCGCCTTCTGGCGGGGGAGGTCCAGCCGGGTGGCCCAGGCCGGCAGGCCGCCCTCGACGAAGCGGGTCAGCTCGGTGTCCGGGTCGAGCGCGGTGCCGTCCAACGTCGCGCTCCGCAGCTCTGCCCCGGCCGTGGCGTAGACGTTGAGCGTCACGGCGTCCTCGGTGGAGGACGTGATGCTGCGGTCCGCGCCGATCCGGGTGGTGACGTACGGCGGGAGCCCCTGCGCCGGCGCCTGGTTCGTCAGCGTGACCTCGATGCGGCTTCGCCGGGTGTCTCCGTCGCAGCTGTCCGCGACGTAGCGCACCGACCGGTCGACGAACTGGTCGAGCTTTCCGCCCGTCGAGTTGAAGATCACCGGATAGGCGACCGGCCGGCTCGTCGACGGCAGCGCGCCGTCGACCCCGGACGCCGCCAGCAGCGCCAGGGCCGGGTCGTCGCTCGCCATGCGCAGGTGGCCGCTGCGCACCGCTTCGATCAGCCCGCGCAGCAGCGCCTCGCCGTTGCTGCCCGCGCCGGTGAGCCGGGCCGCGGTCTGGGCGCCGATGAGCGAGAGCGCGTCCTTGCGGGCGGCGTTGTTGCCGGTGACGTCCTGGTCGGTCGCGGTCGCGAAGTCGGCGTACTGACCGATGCCCAGGTAGTCGACGAGGCGGTCGGCCGGCAGCGGCGTCCCGTCCGGCAGGGTGACCGGGTCGCTGCCGGTGAGGATCGCGGCGAGCCCCTGCGCGTCGAGAGCGACGACGCCGTCGACCGGCGCCTGCCGCTGCACGGCGAAGCGCTGCGCCACGACGCGGGCGACGGTCGGCAAGTCGGGGCTGACGTTGACGTTGACCCAGCTGTCGAACGCGCCGAGCCGGCCGTACCGCACCCGGTACGCGTCGGAGACCCCCTTGGGCACCGCCACCGGTCCGTTCGGGGCGTCGGCGTTGCTGGCCGTCTCGACCACGCGCAGCCGCCCGGCGGCGGCCTCGACGACGGCGTAGCCGCCCGGCAGCCCGCCGGTCCCCCGGCTCTCGGCGTTCTGCTGCAGCAGCACGACGAACCGGCGCGGACGGTCGCCGCCGAGCAGCGCCGGCGCGATGCGGACGGCGGTCGACGCGGCGTCGAGGGTGGTGGAGAGCTCGACGACCTGCTCCTCGAGCTCGTCGCGGGCCGAGGCGATGCGGGCGAGGACGAACGACGACGGCAGCGTCGCGAGGTCGGCCCGGACGGCCCGGACCCGCGCGGCGCTGTCGACGATCGGCGGGGTGACGTCGGCCAGCAGGGCGAGGTCGACGCTGCCGTCCGGACGGCGCAGCCTGACCGGGTCGGCCCCGTCGATGCCGTCCAAGGCCCGCGGGAGCACCTCGCTGGCGAGCACGTCGGCGTCCGCCGCGAGCCGGCGCACCGTCTCGACGTTCGCTCCGGCGTACGGCACCGAGCCGACCAGCCGCCAGACGAGGTCGCCGGTCAGTGCACGGGCCCGGGACGTGTCGCGGGCCGCCGCCAGAACGGCGGCCCGCGCCTCCGGCACCTGCCGGTCGCCGGCGGCCTGGCGGGCCGCCGTGAGCTGGGTACGGGCGGCCCCGAGCCGGTCCTGCGCCTCCAGGCCGCGCACGGCGATCCAGGCTGCGGAGGCGCCGACAGCGAGCAGCAGGGGCAGGAGCGCGAGGACGAGGTCCCGCACCCGCAAGCGGGGTCGCGTCACGTGACGACCCAACCACGCAGCGCCCGCGATCGGGCCTCATCACGCTGAACGCCGTGCCACCCTGACCGCGTGGGCCATCACGTAGCGGTAGTGCACGACTACCTGACGCAGCGGGGAGGCGCCGAACGTGTGGCGCTGGCACTGTGGCAGGCCTTCCCTGGCGCGCGGCTGCTGACATCGGTGTACGACCCGGCTGGGACCTTCCCAGGGTTCGCGGAGGCTGTTGTCGAGACCAGCTGGCTGCAGCGCGTCCCGACTGCCCGGCGCGACCCCCGGCGGGCGCTGCCGCTGATGGCCAGCGCCTTCGACCGGCTGCGGGTCGATGACGTGGACGCGGTGGTGTGCAGCAGCACCGGCTGGGCGCACGGCGTCGCGACGCGCGCACCGAAGGTCGTCTACTGCCACAACCCGGCCCGGTGGCTCTACCAGCCGCAGGACTACCTGCGGTCGCAGCCGGCCGCCGTGCGGACCGCCCTGAGGACGCTCACCCCGCGCCTGACTGGATGGGATCAACGGGCGGCCCAGTCTGCAGACCGCTACCTCGTCAACTCGACAGTCGTGAGGCAACGGGTCCTCGCCACGTACGGCATCAAGGCCACCGTCGTACCGCCGCCGGTCTCCCTCGACGTCACGGCGACGCAGGAGGCGCCGGCCGGCGTGGAGCCGGGCTTCTTCCTCGTCGTCGGCCGCGCCCGCGGCTACAAGAACACCGAGGCGGTCTGCGAGGCCTTCGCCGAGCTGCCCGACCAGCGGCTCGTCGTCGTCGGCGGGCTCCCGTCCGGCGACTGGCCCGGCAACCTGACCGGCCTCGTCGACGTGCGCGACGCCGAGCTCGCCTGGCTGTACGCGCACTGCCAGGCACTGGTCTCGGTCGCGTACGAGGACTTCGGCCTGACACCGGTCGAGGCCAACGCCTTCGGCAAGCCCGCCCTGGTGCTGCGCGCCGGCGGCTTCCTCGACACGCTGGACGAGGGCGTGTCCGGCTGGTTCGTCGAGTCGGTCGAGCCCGCCGCCGTCCGAAAAACGGTGCGCCAGCTGCTGGCCGCACCGCTGGACCCGGCGCCGATCCGCGAGCACGCCGCGCGCTACAGCCCGGCAGCGTTCGCGACCGCGGTGCAGGACGCGGTCGAGCAGGCCGTCAGACCTTGCTGAGCCGCGCCGACAGGTGCGGCTGGATCGGCTGACCGACCGCCGCGAGGTCGATGGCGTATGCGAGGTCGCCCTCGACCAGGCCGTAGAGCCGGTGCAGCGCGGCGACCTCCTTGGCGGTCTCGGTGCGCGCCACGACATCCGTACGGAGCTCGACCTTGTTGAAGACGACCTCGCCGACGTAGACCTCCACGATGCCGGTCGGGTGGGCGAGCATCACCTCGACGTCGCGCGGCTCCTTGCCCGGACGCCACCAGCCCACCTCCCGCGCGCTCGGGCGCACCCGCTCGCCGGCCTCGTCGATGATCCAGGCCTGCGAGACGTACTCGAGGAACGGCCGGCCGTCGTGAGAGAAGACGACCTCCTGCTCGTAGCGGGCCTCGTCGATGGTCGGGTAGCCGACGACGCCGAGGCCGCGCCAGGTGCCGACGAGGAAGGACAGCGGCGCCAGGCGCTCGTGCAGGTCGGGGGAGGTCACCCGACCATTCTGTCAGCCCGTGCTGGGGCAGAAGCGCAGCGCGAAGTCCTCGTGGTCGACGACCTCGAAGGCGCCGTCGGGGTGGCGCACGATCCACTGGCCGGCGTGGGCCTCCGCGACGCCGGACCCGACGGGGACGACCACCACCGCGCCGACGACCCCACCGCCGCACCACAACGCCAGCTGTTCGGCGAAGGTCTCGTCCTCGAAGCGCAGCGCGACGACCTCGTCGGCGTCCGGGGTCTCGAGCGTCATGGCCCCACCGTAGTGACGCGCCGTGCCGAGTGCTGCCCGAGGTGTCCTGCCGTGCCCGTTAAAGGTGTGACACACAGTCACCGACGACTACTCCATGTCACTGACGTCACTGCTCCGACTGGCCTCGGCCACCCTCGCCGCCCTCGGCGTCGCCACCGCGCTGGGCACCGCCGGTCCGGCCGTGACCGCGTCGGACGACAGCGTCCTGCGGCCGGTCGCCGGCACCAGCGGCCCGGAGGCGGTGCAGCGCTCGCGGCAGGTCCGCCAGCGCCAGGCCGCGACCGCGGCGTCGTCCAACAGCTACGCCTTCGGCTCGACGCTCGACGGCAAGCCGCTGCGCTTCGACCCCTGCACCCCGATCCGCTGGACGGCCAACACCGGGAGCGGTCCCGCCGGCGGACTGACAGTCCTCAAGACCGCGGTCGCCGAGGTCGCCCGGCGCACCGGCACCACCTGGACCTACGTCGGAAACACCTCGACGGTCCCCCGCGCGAGCTACCTGCCCGGCTCGGCGCAGGAGAGCTACCCGCCCGTGCTCATCGGCTGGACCGACGGCAGCCGCAGCGACCTGCTCGCCGGCCAGCCGTCCGGCACCCTCGCGATGGCCCGTAACGCCTGGTTCGGCGTGCAGCGCCCGGACGGCACCCGACTGGCCGCGGTCCGCACCGCGGTCGTCGCCCTCGACCGGACCGACCGGCTGCCGCTGACCGGCCCGGTCAGCTGGACGGCCGTCGCGCTCCACGAACTCGGCCACGCGGTCGGCCTCGGCCACACCGAGGACCGCTCGCAGCTGATGGCCAGCGTCATGCCCCGCACGACCGGGGCGCTGCAGGTGGGTGACCGGACTGGGCTGACTAAGCTGGGCCGTGAGGCTGGCTGCGTGACGGTCCCGTAGGAGGCGGCACACGACGGATTACGGGCATTGCGGCGCCACATACCGGCTCGCGAGCGCTGCCAGCAGCCGCTCCTCCCGAGCCTGTGCGGCCTCGCTCCACGGGCCGACGCTCTCGGCATGGAGGTGCTGACGAAGGACCTCAGGCGCGGCTGTGACCACCGCTGGCCGTGGCTGCTCGTGACCAGGCCGCTCGGCCTCGATGCCGGATGGAAGGGGTTCCTCCGCCACGGCCTGCAGCAGCGCCGCCGTGGTGTACGCGTCGCGCACCACCGGGGGCAGCGACCCGATGACGACGCGCGCCAGTTCCGGCAAGGTGAGCTCGCGCCCGTCGCGGTCAAGGGCGCACACGTCACCCAGCTGCTCGCGCATGCGCTCCACCGCCTGCTGGACGACCGAGTCCTCCACCGGGCGCGTCGCTTCGGAGGGAACGACGACCTCCTCCAGAGCAGGCGCTGGGGCACGGTCGCTCCTGGCGCCGAGACCGGCGAGCGCCTCCTGCACCTTCTTGCGCGCCAGCGCGTGCAGCTCCTCGGATCCTGCGTCGACGACCTGCTCCTCGTGGTGCCGCGAGAACGGCATGCGTCACTTCCCTCGTTCGACTGACGTGGAGAACGAGCGCCTGCCGTCGACGTGACGCAGGCACTAGCGTTCGGGCGTGATCCCGGAGGACGTCGCGAGGCCCTCGTCGCGAGCCTGGACCGAGCTGCTCCACGCCGAGGTCGCCTACCTCCTGCGCACGGCCGGCATCGACGTCCTGCACATCAAGGGTCCCACCGTCGCCCTGTGGTTGTACGAGGAGGGCGAACGGGCCTGGGGCGACGTCGACGTCATGGTCGCGCCGAGCCAGATGCGCGACGCACTTGCCGTCCTCCGGGAGCGAGGCCTGGTCGAGAAGTACCCCGGCGTGACCCAGGGCACGACCGAGGACCACTCCGTCGTCCTCGCGCGCACCGATCCGACGATCGGCTTCGACGAGGTCGACCTGCACGAGCGCTTCCCGGGAATGGAGGTCGATCCCGAGCGCGCCTTCGACGAGTTGTGGCGCCGGCGTGAGCCGGCCCAGCTCGCGCACGTCGACGTGTGGTTCCCGGACCTCACGACGCGGGCGCTGCTCATCGCCCTGCACACCGCCCGCAGCACGACCTCACCCAAGGCCAGGACGGACCTGCTGCGGCTGCTCGACCCCGCGAGCGAGGTCGACTGGGAGGACGTCGTGCTGCTGGCGCGTCGCGTCGGCGGGCTGCCCGCGCTGCGCGCCGGTCTCGAGCTCGAGCCAGCCGGCCGCGACGTCGTCCAGGCCACACCCCTCAGGGACACGCCGGTCTCCGTGGCGTGGCGGCTGCGGGTGCAGCGGGCACCCAAGACCGCGGAGCGGCTGGAGCAGCTGGGCCAGACCCCCTGGCGGAGCCGGCCGGCGACCGTGGCTCGTTGGGTGCTGCCCGCGCCAGCCGTGATGCGGATGAGGGACCCGGGCGCGGCAGCGGGCCCACGGCCATTGGTGGCCGCCTACGCGCGACGCCTCCTGGGCGGTGCTCGCGGGCTTCCCCACGCTTATCGCGTGCTGCGCGACGCCTCCCGCTCCTGAGTCGGATGCCCGTCCAGCTGGCTCACCGGGTGTCACACTGATCACGTGACTGTGCTCGTGGTGATCGCACGACTCCTCCTCGCCGGCGTCTTCGTCGTGTCCGCTGTGGCCAAGTTCCGCGACCGACCCGGCGCCCGCACGGCTGTCGAGCAGTTCGGCGTACCGCGAGCGCTGGTGGGGCTGGTCGCCGCCGCCCTGCCCATCGTCGAGCTCGTCTGTGCGGTACTGCTGCTCACCGCCGACCCCGGGGCCACGCTCGGCGCAGTCGGCTCCGCGCTCCTGCTCATTGCCTTCACCATCGCGATCACGGTCAACCTGCGCCGCGGTCGCCGCTTCTCCTGCCACTGCTTCGGTCAGGTCAGCGGGGGCGAGATCGGCTGGCCCACGGTCGCGCGCAACCTTGTCCTGCTGTCCCTCGCCGGCGTGAGCCTGCTCGACGCCGGGTTCGCGGGGTCGGTCCCGTCCGTGCTGGCGCAGGAGACCGCCGACGAGCGCGGGCTCTGGGTCCTCGTCGGCATCCTGGCGGTCCTCGTCAGCGGGCTGGTGCTCGCACTGCAGACGCTCATGGGCCGCTACGGATCGGTCCTGCTCCGGCTCGAGGCGCTCGAGCAGGTAGCTGGCACCGCTCCTCCGAAGGAGGCACCTTCCTTCGTCCTGCCAGACCTCGACGGACTCGAGGTCGCCCTCGACGACGTGCTGGACGCCGGCAAGCCCGTGCTGCTGGTCTTCCTCAGCGCCACCTGCCACCTGTGCGATGAGCTCCTGCCGGAACTCGCGGCTTGGCAGGCAGACCCCGACCATCCGGCGTCAGTCGTCGTCCTCAGCAATGGCAGCGTCTCCGACAACCGCGCCAAACTGGACGGAGCTGATGTCCGTCTGGCGCTCCAGAAGGACTTCGAGGTCGCTGACGCGTACGGCGTCACGGGCACCCCTACATCGGTCGTCGTCGGTGTCGACGGGCGCATCGCCGCGGCGCCAGCGGGCGGGGTTGACGGGGTTCGCGGCCAGCACGAGTTGCTCGTAGTTGTCGCCTCCGGCCACGACCCGGTGCTCCACCAGGTCGGCCCCCGCCCGGTCGCCCCGAACGACCCGCTGCCCGACCTCGAACTGCTCACTGAAGCCGGAACGTCCTTGTCCCTCAACGAGCTCAGCAACAATGAGACAGTGCTGGTCTTCTGGCGAACGTCATGCGGCTTCTGCGCGGCCATCGCCGAACAGGTGTCGGCCCTCGAAGCCTTTGCCAACGTCGCGCTCATCAGCGGGAGCCCCCTCGAGGAGGTGCGGGCCGGCGGTCTCATCAGCCCCGTGTTCACGGAGCAGGGCGCGGCGTTGAGCCGAGCGTTGAGCATCCCCGGGACGCCGGCGGCGGTGCGCATCGCTAACGGTCGGATCGCCTCTGAGGTCGCGGTAGGCGGCCCAGCCACCCTCGAACTCGTCGCAGAATCCCGATGGGGCGCTTCGGCGAGAGTCTGATCCACGCCGTGGGGTGCCGGGTCGTGTCAGTTCCGTGGATGACGGTTGGTCCGGCTTGTGGTTCACTCACGGTGACTATTCCGGGGGAGCGCAACATGGGCACATGGTTCGACGGCCTTGCCAAGCGATCGGCGCGTCATGACCAGGAGTCAGCCTCCTCGAGCGGATCATCCGGTCTGACACGTCGTCAGGTCATCGTTCGGGGAGCTGCCGTCACGGGTGCCGCGTGGACGGCGCCGGTGCTCATGTCAGCCTTCACCGCCGCGTCCGCCGCGTCGCCTCTGAACTGCGGCCTGGTCAACGGCGTACCGACGACCGAGACGACATGCCCCGAGGGGCAGGTTCCCCCGACCAAGTGCTGTCCTGCTGACTCGAACTGCGGGACGACCGGCCTTTGCGTCACAGACAACACGATCGGTGGGCGCTGCACCAACAGCGGCGAAGGGCAGTGTGGTACGCCCACTGCACGTGCTCGGTGCAACGGCAAGACGAATCCCAATGTATGCGGTGGCAACGGCGCTGGTTGCGGCTCCCGCGGCGAGAGATGCGCGACTGGGTTCACCTGCGTTCAGCCGGCGCGTGGCGAGAACCCGCCGGCCAACAGCCCCGGCGTGTGTCGGACCTCCGGCACAGCGATTGTCAGGGACTAGCGGCGCCAGGCAGTCCCCTCTCTACGGCAGCTAGCGGTCTCCTCCGCGTGAACCTTCTGCAGGGCAAGGCTATTGCAACGCAGTTCCAGATTCGCGTTGGCGAAGCCTCCCTGGAACAGCACGCCAGGCTGGTTCTTGGCGGACTCCTGGGTTCGGTGGACGCCACGAGTCGAGTCCGGACCTTCGATTTGAGCGTTGAGGGCGACCAAAATGGCTTCTCCAACCTCCTGTCCGATCTGACCTACGCAGCGATCGCCGACTCCGAGGGCAGCTTGCTCCTCCATGCCGGTGCAGTGGCGAACGCCGACGGTGGCACAGCCGTGCTCTGTGGCCCGTCTGGCAGCGGGAAATCGACCCTGACGACCCGCCTCGTTCGCGCTGGATTTCACTACGTCACCGACGAGACCGTCTGCGCGCATCCTGTCAGCCTCAGGATCGAGTACTTCCGTCGGCCGGTGTCGTTGAAGCCGGGGTCCCCACTGGCGTTGCGGGGGGACTGGCCTTCTATTCAGAAGCGCGCCCTACGCAGCGGCGAGTGCTGGTTCGTTCCGCCAGACGACCTGGGTGGCGCACCTGCACCCACAAGTCCACTCTGGCCGGCGCTCTTCGTCTTCCCGACCTTCGTCTCAGGAGCACCTTGTGCGGTCGAGCGGCTGACGGAGGCGCATACCGCATTCCTGCTCGGGCAGAACTCGTCCCGTCTTCGCCAGATCGCACAAGGGCCACTGGCAACGCTGAGCCGGGCGGCGCGGCGCGCACCCGGGTTCGAGGTCCGGTTCGGGTCCGTCGACGATGCCGCTGACGCCGTCGCTGACCTGCTCCACGCGTCGTGAGGCGCAAGGCGGTGCGCCCAGCCCGGGAGTTGCAGTTCGTGGCCGTCGGTGCATCGATCCTGCTCTACGACGGCGAGCAACTACGTCTGCTCACCGACACCGCGGCGCGCATCTGGCGCCTGCTGGACGGCGCGACGGATCCTTCGGACATCGTTCTGCGGGTTAGCGCTGCCCACCCAGGGGATGCGGCCGTCTTGGCCGATACGCAGGCGTTCCTTGCCCACTTGTTGGCGGATGGCCTGCTCACCTACGTCGAGTCTGGCGATGTCTCGACTTTCCGCGTTCCGCCAGCCGTTGCGTACGTCGCGGACGGCGCTCAGACACTCCTTGTGCACCTCGAGGACGGGACCCGGCGAGCACTTTCGCCAACCGGCACGCGCGTCTGGGAGCTGGCCGTGGGCGGTCGCGACGTTCCCAACATCGTGGTAGCGCTCCGCGCAGAGTTCCCTGATGCACCGACGACCATCGATCTCGAGGTCTCAAGCCTGCTGCAGGGGCTCACTGCGGCAGGACTACTCGTCCGAAGGGCCTGACACCATCGCTCCCGTGGGAACCGCCGGCGACTGGCGGTCGCGGCGGCGACCACGACGTCCGCTAGCAATGGGCGTCTGGTCGTAGCCGTACTTGGCCCCGTACCCGTACGCCGCATCCCCTCCGGCAACAGCGCCGTTGGCGACCAGCCCCAAAATCGGCACATTCAACTTGGCGAGAGACGCGAGAGCCCGCCGCAGCCGGTCCCGAGAGGTGGTGCCGAGCCGGACGACGACGATGACCCCTGTTGCGTTGACAGCCAGGACCAACGGATCGCTGACAGGAAGTACCGGCGGGCAATCGAGGATGACGACGTCGAACTGGCCCTCCAGCTGTGACAGGACCTCGGCCATGCGAGGGCTACCCAGCAGTTCGCTGGGATTGGCGACTCTGCCACCGGCCGCCAGCAGCGCCACCCCAGCCTCAGGCACCACCTGCACCGCCTCGTCGAGAGGAAGACCTCGGCCGAGGACGTCGCTGAGACCTGGGGCGATGAGCCCTCTGCCGAACGCTTGGGCGGCGCGCGGTCGACGCATGTCCGCATCGATAAGGACCACGGACTGCCCTGTGCGCGCGAAAGCGACAGCCAGGTTCGTCGCGACCGCTGTCTTCCCGTCACCGGGGGTCGCACTCGTGACGACGATCCGCTTGAGCAACGCACCGGGGCCGGCGAACTGCACGTTCGTCCTCACGGTGCGATAGGCCTCGGCGCGGCCGCTCATGGGGTGTGTCAGCGTCGGTACCTGGACCTTGGGCAGCTCGAGGGGGACCACGCCGAGGACGGAAAGGCGGGTGTCGTTCTCCAGGACGTCCGCATCTCGGTAGACCCGGTCCAGCGCTTCGCGGACGAACGCGGCGACGACACCCAGGACAAGTCCGAGGATCAGACCCAACAGGGCGTCTCGCGGCGGATCTGGCGACACGGGCGCTGTGGGCACCGGCGCCACGTCCAGCACCGTCAAGACGTTGTCGACGGCTCGTTCCCTACCATCGATCTGAGCGACGACGTCCAGGAAGGTGTCCGCGTAGGCGTTTGCCACGGCGGCGGCGCGTACGGGATCGGTATCAGATGCCGTGATCCGGAGGAAGGGTGTTGCTCCGTCAGCCGAGCCGACGATCGATGGTGCGGGACCATCAGGCGAGTATCCGGCGCCCTTGAGAGCCGCCGTGATGGCCGGTCGCGTGCTGGCGTAGGTCGCATACGTCCCTGCCCTCGCCACAGCAACCTGCCGGAGGGCGAGCTCGTCCAAGAGTCCCGAGGACCGCCCCGTAACGACAAGCTGCGACGTCGTCTCGTAGATCGGGCTCCGAAGCAGAGAAGCGCCTAGCGCCGATCCGGTGCACACCAAGGCGGCCAGTGCGATGAGAACCCAACGCCGCCGCACCACGCGCAGGTAGTCCACCAGTTCCATGGACCTGCGGCTCCCCTCGTTGTGCGTCAGCGCGCCTCGTCCGGAGACTACCGGGGCGAGACCCAGCGAGCCGGCCTTTGGTCGAGGGGCCGCACGGGCCGAACCGATGGCCCTCCGGGGAGCCCGTCCTGGAAGCGTTTGCTCCGTTTCCGCTTCTGCGTGGCCCGTCACCGCTTACGGCATGGTGCAGCAAGGAGCACCGACCGGGTGACGAGTCTCGACGTGCGGCTGCCGTCATGGGGACGACTGACCGTACGGCCGCGGTACACGGACCCGTCGGCGCCCCAGTAGCCGCTTGTCACACAACCGTCTACTGCCGCCGGCGAATGAACAGCGGAGCGACGCTGGGTGGCGGATTGGTGCGACCAGCACTTGCCGAGGCGCAAGCGCGCCCGTCAGGCTGCTCCGAAGATGAGCCCCTCGACAGATTCCAGGATGGCGCTCCATTCATAGGACGCCGCGGCCGAGGGTGCGGCAGCTGACCACTGCTCAAGCAGCCCTGGCGTCAAGGCCGCGAGAAGCAGGCCGGCGAGCTCATGTGAGTCGTGCGGGTCCTGCTGCAGCAGGCCAGTCCCCGGGCTCACGGCGGGGGCCGCGCCCGCCAGGGCCGTGGTGATGACCGGCAGCCCCATGGCGAGGGCCTCCACGACGACTAGGCCGAAGGGCTCGTACTGCGTAGGCAGGACGAGCAGGTCACCAGCCGCCATCCACCGCTCGACCTGCGACGTCGGACCGTGCCACCGGACCCTGCGCGTCAATCCCAGGTGCTCGATCTGCCCCTGGAAGGCGACAGGGCTGACGCGGCCGACGACGTCGATGCGCAGGCGCGGGTCCGAGGCCAGGGCAACTGCTTGGAGCAGGACCGAGAACCCCTTGCGGTGCAACTCGTTCGCCACGAAAAGCAGGCACACGTCGCCGTCCTCTAGGCCTAGCTCGATCCGGGCTGCAGGGCGGGTCGCGGCTCGGGTCCGCACGTCGAAGCGTCGGCCGTCGAAGCCGTTCGGCACGACGTGCATCAGCTCGCGGTCAACGCCGTAAAGCCGAGCGAGGTCGTCCTTCTCCCGGGGTGACGTGCAGAGCACGGCCCTGGGCCGGTGCTGGGTGAAGTACTCGCGCTCCAAGCGCAGCAGCTCTCGGTGACGGGGCACGAGACGCCGAACTGCCGCCGGTACAGGGAGCCCACGGACGCGCACGGAGGAACCGCTCTCCACCCAGGACCGGTGCACGCTGTGGACCCACAGGACGTCACCGGGTGGGCAATTGACACCGTTGCTGATGACGACTTCCGGTCGCCGGACCGCAAGGAGCTCTGCGGCAGCGGCACGGAACGCACTCGGCGAGGACGACGAAGCGCCACCCGGGACCCGCCAGAAGTCAACGCCCTCCGACGGCTCGTCGTAGTCCAGTCCCACGAAGGCCACGGAGCGGCGCTCGGCGAGGCGGCCGGCGACGTCGTGGACGACTCGCTCGACCCCGCCTTGGCGGTGAGCTGCCGGGAAGACCAGTCCGACCTCAGGCCGCACGCGACTCCACGTCCCTGTCTGCCAGCGCCATGCCCGCGACGAGGAAGGGCAACGGCGTGAGCCCCGACGACCAGTAGATGTCGACCATGCCGTGGAGCAGCTGTCCCGAGAACACAGCCAGGGCCGCAGCCGCCAGCGGAGATTGGCGCCGCTTCACAAGCACGATGACCGTGCCGACGTGGAGCACGACGAACCCCGTCGTCCCGATGATCCCCGACTCCGCCATCTCCGAGTTGAGCGCGTTGTTGGACGCCGTCACGAAGCGGCCGTAGTCGCCGGTGTTGAAGTACCGCAGCCCGACGCCCACGACCGGCGAATCACGCCACAGGTCCCTGGTGGCCGCCTCCACGTCGAAACGGACCCCGGCACTGTTCGTCTCGAGGTTGGCGGCGGTGAGCTGCTGCTGCACTGAGAAGGACGCGAAGGTCCCGAAGCCCACGGCCACGAGCAGGCCCAGGATGCGCGTCTTCCCCGTCGCCGACGGTCCAGAACCGGGCGAGAAGAACCAGATCAAGACCCCGAGCGCGGCGCCGAGGAGGGCTCCACGAGACTGCGTCGCCAAGGTGCCGAGCGTCAGCAGCAGGAGGACGAGCGGCCGCAGAACGCCTCGAAGGGCGACGACGTGCGGCAGGACGAGGACGAGCACGAGTACGAGAGCCAGCAGCGTCCCGGCGTAGTTCTTGTGGTAGATCAGCGGGAACACCGGTTCGAACCCGTTCTTGAGCGCGCCCAGCACAGCGCTGGCCGCCACCACGCAGGCCGCGGCGGTGATCGCTCGGAGGGCGCTGCGTTCCCTGTGCTCGGCCCGGATCCACGCTCCGACGACGAGCGCTGACCCGACCAGCACCGCGCGATGGACCCATTCGAGAACCGCAGCCGCGTTCACGTTCGCCGCCAGGCTCGGGAGCAGGAGCGCTAGGTACAGCGCGAGCAAGCACATCACGGGTGACGTGGCCCCGCGGACATGGGTGCGCATGAGCGCCGGAAGCGCGAGCGCCGACGCCGAGATCAGGACCGCATCGGATACGCCGAGCCCGCCTCCAACCCCGAGGTCAACAGCCCCGAACATGGCCGGGACCGCGAGCACCGCCAGGATCACCGGCTGCTGCGACACCGCTGCCAGGACGACGCCCCCAAGGACGATCACCAGGGACAGTGAGGGTCTGAGAACGCTGATGACACCCGCCGCGGCGGCCACTCCTGTGATTCCCACGGCGAAGGCGGCCTCGGGCATCCGACGAACGGTCGCCGTGACGATGGAGCTCATGGAAGGGCAGTCCCGTAAGGTCGCGGATCCCTGACCCTAGCCGCAAGGGATGCCTCCCGCTGATGCCTTCGCCCCGTCCCGTGGTGCTGGTCGTCGCGTACGGGCACCTCGACCTGTTGGCGGAGGCTCTGAACGGGGTGGCCGGTCTCGACGTCGTCCTGGTCGACAACGCGCGGACGGACGCCACGCGCGAGCTCGCGGGGACGCACGGGGCCGTCTACGTGCTCCCTAGCCACAACCTCGGCTTCGCCGGCGGCGTCAACCTGGGACTCCAACACGCTCCGGCCGGCCGGGATGTCCTTCTGCTGAACCCCGACGCGGTCATCGACGTCGAGTCCGTCCTGCGCCTGCAGCGGACGCTGCAGGCAGCTCCTCGCCTGGCGGCGGCAGCACCGCGACTCCGGCGGCCCGACGGGACGTTCGAGCCCACCCGCTGGCCGCTGCCTGCACCGACACTTCCGTGGAGGGGTGTCGTCGGTGTCGGGAGCCTGCGTCCGGGCGGCGCCTCCTTCCTCTCCGGAGCCGTGCTCCTCCTCCGTCGAGAGGCGTTGGACGACGTCGGTCCTTTCGACGAGCGCTTCTTCCTCTACGCAGAGGAGTGCGACTGGCAGATGCGTGCTCTCGCCCGAGGGTGGACCTGTCAGGAGGACACGACGGTCGTCGCGGAGCACGTCGGCGCGGGGACGAGCTCGGACGGGTCGCTTCGCGACCGGCACTTCCACGGCTCAGCCGAGCTCCTCATCCGCAAGTGGTACGGACCTGGAGGGTGGGCTGTGTTCCGTGCCGGTTCTCTAGTCTCGGCGCTCCGCCGTGCTACGACGGGGCGGACACCCGACCAGCGTCGGCTCGCTGCGCGGGCGGTGCGCCTCTACGTCCGGGGACCTGCCCGGTCGCTGACCCAGGACGCGAGCACCTCCGAATGAGCAGGGTGTGCCACGTCGTGAGGTCGGACGGGTTCGCCGGTGTCGAGCGCTACGTCTGCGACGTCAGCTCAGAACTGGCTGCTCGAGGGTGGGACGTGCTCGTCATCGGTGGGGATCCCGCGCGAATGCGGGCCGCCCTGGGCGAGGAGGTCCTCCTGCGTCCCGCGAGGACGACGCTGGAGGCCTTCGGGCAGCTGAGCGCGAACCGGCCCTACGACGTCGTCCACTCGCACATGACGGCGGCCGACGTCGCCGCCTCGACGAGCAAGGTCCTGACGCGAGCCTCCGTCGTGTCGACGAGGCACTTCACCGCCAACCGCGGTTCCCGTCGGAGCACCCGAGCCCTGCTGCGACCGGTTCTGCGCGGCATCGACCGGCGGCTCGCGATCAGTCAGTACGTCGCCGACGGTGCTCGAGGGGGAGGCGAGCACGTGCTGCTCAACGGAGTCCCTCGCGCAGAGCCCGTGCCGGATGCCGAGCGCGAGGAGGTGGTGGTCGTGCTTCAGCGCCACGAGGCGGAGAAGGACACGACGACGGCGCTGCGGGCCTGGGCCGCCAGTGAACTGCCGAGCCGCGGTTGGCGCCTCGCGCTGGCCGGCTCGGGGGTGGAGTCGGACGCCCTTCGCCGACTCGCGGAGGACCTCGGCATCGCCGACAGCGTGGACGTCCTCGGCTTCGTGCCGGATCCGTCGGCCTTGCTGCGCCGCAGCCGTGCGCTGCTCGCCACCGCTGCCCGTGAGCCGTTCGGCTTGGCCGTGGTGGAGGCCATGGCCACCGGTGCGGCCGTCATCGCCGCCGGTTCCGGCGGTCATCTCGAGACAGTGGGCGGGGACGGCTGGCTCTTCCCTCCGGGTGACGCCGCTGCGTGCGCTGCGCTCCTCGACCGCCTGCACGCCACCCCGAGCGCCACGACCGAGTACGGCGAGCGGCTGCGCACCCGGCAACGCGAGGAGCTCTCCCTCGACCGGCACGTCGACGTCCTGGAACGGCACTACCGCAGCGTCATGTCGCCGCCGGCGTCGGGGACGGCATGATCACGCGACCCGCCGTCTTCGCCAGCGCCTTCCACCCTCACATCGGCGGCGTGGAAGAACTGGTGCGCCAGCTCGTCGCTGAACAGGCCAGGCGAGCGATGCAGCCGGTCGTGGTGACGAACCACTTTCCGAAGACGCTGCCAGCCGTGGAGATGGTCGAGGGCACGCCCGTCCTCAGGCACGTCTTCCGCGTCCCCGAGCCCAACTGGCGGCAGCTCGGCGGGTGGGCGGTGCACTCGGGCCGCACGCAGCGGAGCATCGCTAAGCAGTTGCGTGAGCGCGGGACCGACGTCGTTCATGTTCAGTGCGTCAGCAGCAACGGGCGGTACGCCCGAACAGCCGCCCGCAGCCTCGACGTCCCTCTCGTCGTGACGATGCAGGGTGAGCTGTCCATGGACGCGAGCGCGGTCTACGCGCGGTCGTCGCAGATGCGGGCGACCTGGCGTGCCTGCCTGAACGACGCAGCGGTCATCACCGGGTGTTCCCAGTACGTCCTGGACGAGGCCGAGGCCGCATACGGACGGCCGCTTCCGGCCCCGTCTCGCGTGGTCTACAACGGCATCCGGCTCGCAGACTTCGACGGCGTGCCCCACGGGAGGGAGACAGGAAGTCCCTACGTCCTCGGCATCGGGCGCATGGTCCCGCAGAAGGGCTTCGACTTGCTGATTGCGGCCTTCGACGAGGTCGCGATGACGCGACCCGATCTGCGGCTCCTGCTGGCGGGAGACGGGATATCACGCAGGTACCTGGAGGCCCAGGCTGCCAGCGCGAAGAACGCCGAACGCATCCGCTTCCTGGGCTCCGTCGACCGGCTCCGCGCTGTGCAGCTCTTCGCCGGTGCGGACGTCTTCGTACTGGCCTCTCGCCACGAACCTCAGGGGATCGTCGTGCTGGAGGCCATGGCTGCTGGTGCTCCCGTCGTCGCAGCATCGGTGGGCGGCGTCCCTGAGATCGTCCGTCACGGAGTCAACGGCCTGCTGTTCGAGGGCGGTTCGTGCGCCGCGCTTGCCGTACAACTGGGCCGGGCGCTCGAGGACGAGCCGCTGCGAGCGACCCTGCGAACCGCGGCGCGGCGAACGGCCGGGCAGCACGACTGGACGTCGGTGGCCAGCGCCTACGACGCGGTCTACTCGCTGGCCAGCGCCTGATGCACCTCGCAGTCGTCCACAACAACGTCGACCAGCGGTCCAGCATCGGCAAGCTCGCATCCTGGGCAGTGCAGACGGCCTTGGAAGCAGACCACCGCGTGACGGTCGTCGCGCGGGATCTCGAGCCAGAGCTCGGTGAAGCGGTCGACTGGCGCCCACTGTACGTACCACCGAAGCTGCACGTCGTGCAGTGGGCGGCCGCCCGCAAGACCGTCCTGCGGTCCCTTCGCGGTCTACGGCCGGACGTGCTGCACGTCTATCAGCCCCAGCTGGCCAGCCTGGCCAGCACGTGGCACGTGTCCTACCTGTCCCGTGTCGGCGCTGAGACAGACAGCCTCCACCGTGGTCGATCTGTACGGGACCGCATCATCCGGGCCCAGCAGCTGGCTGTGGTCAGGATGGAGGACCACTACCTGCAGAGGCTCTCGAGCCGACCTACGGTGCTCTTCTGCAGCGAGCAGATGCATGAGCACTTCGACCGCATCTACGGACGTCCCCCCCGCAGCGCCATCCTCTACGACCCCGCCTTCCCGCAGGAGCCTCGGACCACGTCGCGTGCTGACGCCCGGCGGCGTCTGGGCCTGCCGGCAGGGGCCCGTGTCGTGGGGTTCCTCGGTGGTGCGGACGAGCGGAAGGGATACCGGGAGCTGCTGGGTGCGGTGGCCGCGCTGGGCCCTGAGACTTTCCTGCTCGCCGCAGGCCCGAGGAGCGACACCATGGCGGACGCCGAGCTGGGGCCTCGACTGGTCGGCCTCGGGATGCTCGATCAGCTGGACGACTTTTGGGCGTCCGTGGACGTCCTCGCCGTGCCGAGCCGGTTCGATCCCTTCGGGATGGTGGTGACCGAGGCCGCGGCACAAGGTGTGCCTTCGGTCGTCACCGACGGCGTGGGAGCCGCCAGCCTGGTCTCCCGCCACAGGGCGGGACTGGTCTGCGACGTCGTCGACCTCCCTGCCGCACTCCGGGCCGTGCTGGCACGGACTAGCGACTTCACCGAGGGGTGCCTTGCTCTCACCGCCGACGTCGACGCTACGAGGCTCAGCGGTCAGCTTCTGCAGCACTGGCACGCAGCTCAGCCACCGATCATCGGCTGAGCCCCTACGACGCGACGGCGGCGCGCTCCGGCGCGATCGGTGCAGCCACGTTTCACCGAGGCTCGGCCGCCGGACTCACCGACGTCGCATCGGCATCGAGCAGAGCCGGAGGACGGCCCGCAGGGTCCCGCTCAGGAAACAACAGCTCGCTCATGCGTGGCCACGTCCGCTGTGCCGTGAACCGGCGTACTTGGTCCTTGGCGCACTCACCGAGTGCTGACGCCTCGTCAGGCTGGTCGAGCAGGCGTCGCACCGCCGCGACGAGGGCCCCGAGATCACCGGGCGGGACCGTCCGCACGCCAGCCGTGATGTAGTCCGCCACACCAGAGACGTCGGAGACCACCGTGGCGACGCCCATCGCCATGAGTTCGAGAAGCACGGTCTGGCCAGTGCTCACCTGGCTCTCGACCAGCGGAAGCACCGCAACATCGCACGACGCAATGCAGCCCGCCAGTTCGCGATGTGACAGGTCACCCAATCGGATGAGGACGTTGCCCGGGGGGTCGGAGCGGGTGGCGCGAAGCCGGTCGATGTTGTCCTGCGAACTGAGGATGACGAACTGGACGTCCGGCATGATTGCTGCTGCGTCTATGAGCAACTCGTAGTCTCGCCCGGCGTGACCGGCTGCGACCACCTGCGGCGCGAGGTGCGAGGGCGCCCACGGGAAGCTTGCGAACCACGTTTCGTCAACAGCGAAGTGCATGAAGTGGCTGCGTTCGGGCTCGACCTCGAAGGTCGTCGGCACCGCGTCGGCGTGAACGCGGGTGTGACTCACGACAGCAGAGGCGCCCCGGAGCAGTTGTGACCACAGCCACCGCCGGAACCCGACCCGGTTGTTGTCGCAGATGAGCGCGATGTTCATGACCACCAGACGACCCCGGTAGAGGTGCAGCCGCTTGAGCAGCAGCAGCGGTGCCGCGACGTCCTCC
>JAOPVV010000440.1 GCA_025966005.1 Frankiales bacterium | reverse complement strand
TGAGGATCAGGCCCTGCGCCTGGACGAGCGCGTTGGTGAGCAGCTCGAGCTGCGGCGGCGTCATGCCGGTCTTGGTGAGCATCGGCACGTCGGCCGAGCGGGGGAGCAGCCGGATGACGACCTTCTCGCCGTGCAGCGTCGGCAGCGTCGAGATGCGCGCCTCGACCACCTTGCGGTCGACGGTGAGCTTGGCGCGACCGTCCTGCGGCCGGCGGCGCTCGGCGATGTCCAGCCCGGACACGATCTTGATGCGGCTGACCATCGCGGCGGTGGCGTTGCGCGGCACGGTCATGACGTCGCGCAGCAGCCCGTCGACGCGGTAGCGGATGCGCAGCTCGCCGGCCTGCGGCTCGACGTGGATGTCGCTGGCCCGGGAGCGCACGGCGTCGGCCAGCACCACGTCGACCAGCCGGACGATCGGCGCCGCCTCGACGCCCTGGACCTGCACGTCGTCGACGGGCACGTCCTCGGCGTCCATGCCCTCGAACAGGGTGTGGACGTCGGAGGAGTCCTCCGACAGCGACCAGGAGCGGGAGAGGTGGTCGCGGACCTGGCTGTCGGTCGCGACGAGCACCACGAGCTCGACGGCGCCGGTGTAGAGCTTGACGTCGTCGAGCGCCATGACGTTGGTGGGGTCCGAGGTCGCGACGGTGATCCGGGCGCCGTCGCGAGCGCTCGACAGGACGAGCACGCCGACCCGCTCGGCGACCGCCCGCGGCAGCAGGCGGACGGCCTCGGGGTCGGCCATCGTGCGGCCGAGGTCGACCAGCGGCAGGGCGAGCGCCTCGGCCAGGGCGGCCGCCACCTCGCGCTCGGTCGCCATGCCGTTGGAGATGACCAGGGTGCCGAGCCGCCTGCGGGGCTCGCCGGGGGGCGTCGACTGCTGGGCGGCCAGGAGCGTCGCGAGCTGCTCCTCGGTGATGAGCCCGGTCGAGACCAGGACCTCGCCGATGCGCCGGCGGTCGCGCGGCGGTGCGGGGGCGTCGTCCTCGCTGATCAGGGTCACCCCCGGAGCATCGGCCGCTGGGCCGGACGGGTGAAGTCCCGGGCCGCCCTAGTCGCGCTCGTCCTCGCCGACGAACGGCTCGCCGAGGCTCTGCGAGGACGGTTCCTCCACGCGGGCCTGGGTGGCACGGCGCTTCTTGCGCTCGTTGCGGCGCTCGCGCTCCTCGCGCTTGCGGGTGGCGGCGTGGTCGTGCTGGGCCTGCGCGTGCCCCATGTCGCTCTGCCGGGACCGCGCGACGACCTCCTCGGTGACCTCGCGCAGCTGCTCGCGCAGGAAGTCGCGGGTGGCGACCTCGCCGATCGACTGGCGCAGCGAGGCGACCTCGCGCGTCAGGTAGTCGACGTCGGCCTGCAGCCGCTCGTTCTGCGCACGGTCCTCCTCCTGCCGGATCCGGTCGCGGTCGGCCTGCCGGTTCTGCGCGAGCAGGATCAGCGGGGCGGCGTAGGAGGCCTGCAGCGACAGGATCAGCGTCAGGAGCGTGAAGTTGGTGGCCCGCGGGTCGAACTGGACGGACTCGGGCGCGAAGGTGTTGAACACCAGCCAGACCGCGACCAGGCCGGTCAGGTACACGAGGAAGCGGGCCGTCCCGAGGAAGCGCGCGATCTGCTCCGAGACCCGTCCGAAGGCGTCCGGGTCGTAGTGCGGCCGGATGCTGCGGCGGGGTGAGACCGGGGTGTCGAGGCGGACGCGTCGCGTGGTGCGCTCAGCCACGGAGGCCCCGGTTGCGCGAGCCGCTGTCGCGCCAGCCCTGCGGCAGCACGTGGTCGAGGACGTCGTCGACCGTCACCGCGCCGAGCAGCCGCTGCTCGGAGTCGACGACCGGGGTCGCGACGAGGTTGTAGGACGCGAGGTGGCGGGTGACGTCGGCCAGGGGGCAGTCCGGCTGCAGCGGGTCGACGTCGGTGTCGACGATGCTCGAGACGAGCGCCGACGGCGGCTCCCGCAGCATCCGCTGGAAGTGCGCGGTGCCGAGGAAGCGCCCGGTCGGCGTCTCGTACGGCGGACGGACGACGTAGACCTGGGCCGCGAGGGCCGGTGACAGGTCGGCGTTGCGGATGCGCGCAAGGGCCTCGGCGACGGTCGCGTTCGGCGGCAGGATCACCGGCTCCGGCGTCATGAGACCGCCTGCGGTGTCGTCGGAGTAGGCCAGCAGGTTGCGGACGGGACCGGCCTCGTCGGGCTCCATCAGTTCGAGCAGGCGCTCGGCCTCGGCCGTCGGCAGCTCGCCGAGCAGGTCGGCGGCGTCGTCGGGAGCCATCGCCTCCAGGACGTCGGCGGCGCGCTCGTCCTCCAGGCCGCCGAGCAGCTCGACCTGCTCGTCCTCGCTCATCTCCTCCAGGACGTCGGCCAGCCGCTCGTCGTCGAGGGCGGCGGCGATCTCGGCGCGGCGCTTGCCCGACAGGTCGTGCATGACGCCGGCGAGGTCGGCGGGGCGCAGCTTCTCGAAGACGGCGAGCAGGTTGGCGGCGCCCTGGCCGTCCTCGGGCAGCGAGAAGCCGCTGACCTCGTCCCAGGCGAGCTGGACGACCTCGCCGCGGCGGCGTCCGCGCAGGCCGCCGCCGCCCTTGCGGACGGCGACGCGGGTGACGAGCCAGTCGCCGTTGCGGCCCTGCTCCATGGCCAGGTCGAGCACGGTCGCGGTCTCGCCGGACGCGAGGACGGTGACGGAGCGGTCGAGCAGCTCGGCCAGGCAGAGGGTCTCGCCCGGACGCTGCTCGAACCGGCGCAGGCTGACCGTGCCGGTGGTGAGGACGACGGCGTCCGGGTCGATCGAGGTGACGCGTCCGATCGGGACGAAGATCCGGCGCCGGGCCTGGATCTCGACGGCCAGGCCCAGCACCCGCGGGGCGTCCCGTCCGATGCGCAGCGCGACCACGACGTCGCGGACGCGCCCGACCTGGTCGCCGTTCGGGTCGAACACGGGCAGGCCGGCGACCCGGGCGACGAAGACGCGGGTGCCGTTGCTCACGCGGGCGAGGCTACTGCCGTGTCGCGATCTCGCGTGGTGCACGATGCCCGGAACCGAACGCCGTTCTAGGAGGCTCCCGCATGTCCGTCCTCGACCGCTTCCGCCTGGACGACAAGGTCGTCGTCGTCACCGGTGCGTCGTCCGGGCTGGGGGTCGCCTTCGCCCAGGCCTTCGCCGAGGCGGGTGCGGACGTCGTGCTCGGTGCGCGCCGGGTCGACCGCCTGCCGGAGACCGGCAAGCTCGTGGAGGCGGCCGGCCGTCGCTACGCCCACCTGCAGACCGACGTCACCGACCCGGAGCAGTGCACCGCCCTGGTGCAGAAGGCGATCGACGTGTTCGGTCGCGTCGACGTGCTGGTCAACAACGCCGGTCTGGGCTGGGCCAAGCCCTCCACCCGGGAGACGCCGGCCGAGTTCCTGCGGGTCGTCGACGTCAACCTCAACGGCGCGTACTGGATGGCGCAGGCGTTCGCCCGCGCCGCCACCAACGGCGGCTCGATCATCAACATCAGCAGCGTCCTCGGGATCCACCCCGGTCCGCTGCCGCAGGCCGCCTACGCCGCGTCCAAGGCCGGCCTCATCGGCCTCACCCGCGACCTGGCGGCGCAGTGGACCGGCCGCAAGGGGATCCGCGTCAACGCCCTGGCCCCCGGCTTCTTCCCGACCGAGATGACCGACGAGATGGACCCGTCCGAAGCGGAGTTCATCAAGATGGTCACCCCGGCCGGACGCCTCGGCGACCCCGTGGAGCTGGCGTCCGTGGGCGTGTTCCTCGCCAGCGACGCGGCGGCCTACGTCTCCGGCGTGACGCTGCCGGTGGACGGTGGGATGACGATGCCGTGAGCGAGCTGGACTACCAGGTGGTCGACGTCTTCACCGACACCGCGTTCACGGGCAACCCGCTCGCGGTGGTGCTGGGCGCCGACGATCTGACGACCGCGCAGCTGCAGGCGCTCGCGAACGAGTTCCAGCTGTCCGAGACGGCGTTCCCGATGGCCGCCGACGACGGCGCGGACTACCGGCTGCGCATCTTCACGCCCGCGATGGAGCTGCCGTTCGCCGGTCACCCGTCGGTCGGCGCCGCGTGGGTGCTGCTGCAGCGCGGGACGATCGAGCCCGGTCCCGTCGTCCAGTCGTGCGGCGCCGGGCTGCTGCCGCTGTCGGTGTCCGCCGACGCGGTGACGCTGACCGGTGGCGTCCCGTCGACCGGGTTCCCGCGGGACCCGGCGGGGCTGCTGGCCGGGGTCGGGTTGGGTCCCGAGGACCTCGACGGGGTGCCGCGCGACGCCTCCTGCGGGCTCGGCTTCACCTACCTGCCGGTGGTGGCGGACGCTCTCACCCGGCTCGACGTCGACCTGGCCGCCTTGAAGCGGCTGGGCCTCGCGGACGGCCCGTTCGGCGGGCTGTCGGTCGTCACGTGGGACGGCACCTCCGCCCGGTGCCGGGTGTTCGCCTTCGAGGCCGGTGTCGCCGAGGACCCGGCGACCGGCTCGGCGGCGCTCGGGCTCGGGGCGTACCTGGTCGCGTCGGGGCTCGTCGCCGGGGACGGCGAGACGGCGTACGAGGTGGTGCAGGGCGTGGAGATGGGACGGCCGTCGAGGCTGTCGTGCGTGGTCACGGCGGTGGACGGCGCGGCCGTGTCGTGCCGCGTCAGCGGTGCGGTGGTGCCGGTCGCGTCGGGACGGGTCCGGGTGCCGTAGGCGGCGGCATCGGGTGCGGATCGACGTGGTCACCCGGACGTCCGCGCGGCCGGCTGGCCGGGCCGCGGTCTGTGCGACGTCGACGCGCGGACGGGGACGCACGTGTCGCCTCGGCGAGGCCCGGGGCATCGTCGTCGCTGCGGTGCCGCGCCTCGCGACCGCGGTCCGGCCGATGTCCGCGAGCCTGCGGCACAGCGCGATCTGGTTCCAGCTCGGACCGGCGGCATCGATGTACTTGTCTGTGTTGCAGGCTGTTTCGGGGTTCCGTTCTGTCAGACCCCTCGGCCAGGATGGTCGTCATGGCGGTCGGTCAGGCGGTGCTCTCCTCGATGTTGGACGTCGGGGCGATGGCCGACGCCGAGGGCCTGATCGAGCGGTTGGCG
>JAOPVV010000436.1 GCA_025966005.1 Frankiales bacterium | reverse complement strand
TGAGGCCCCGGCAGGCGGCCCCGCACCCCGGTCCCGCGCGGGGCGCAGCGATCGGCCGCCGGCACCTGCTCGTGCGCACCGCCGTGGTCGGTGTCGGCACGGTCGCTGCCGGCGGGCTGCTGAAGGTGCTCGACGTCCGCGCCGAGGTCGATGCCGTCCGCTCGGCCCTGCGACTGCCCGTCCCGCTGCGACGCGCTCCGGGGAACCTCGCGGCGGCGTCCCTCGGTGTCCCGGGCATCACGCCCGTCGTCACGCCGACCCGCGACTTCTACCGGATCGACACGGCGCTGGTCGTGCCGCAGGTCGACCCGCGCACCTGGTCGCTGACGATCGGCGGGCGCGTCGACCGGCCGGTGGTGCTGTCGTACGAGCAGCTCCTCGCGATGCCGCAGGTCGAGGCCGACATCACGATCTCCTGCGTCAGCAACGAGGTGGGTGGCGACCTCGTCGGCCACGCCCGCTGGCAGGGCGTCCTGCTGCGCGACGTCCTCGCCCTGGCCGGCGTCCAGTCCGGGGCCACGCAGGTGGTCGGCACGTCGGTCGACGGCTTCACCGCCGGCTTCCCGACGACGTACGCCACCGACGATCGGTTCACGATGATCGCGCTCGCCATGAACGGCGAGCCGCTGCCGGTCGTGCACGGCTTCCCGGCCCGGCTGGTCGTCCCCGGGCTCTACGGCTACGTGTCGGCGACCAAGTGGCTCGAGCGCATCGACCTGCGCACGCTGGAGGAGTTCGACGGGTTCTGGATCCCGCGCGGCTGGTCCAAGCTCGGACCGGTCAAGGTGTCGAGCCGGTTCGACGTCCCCCGCAGCGGCTCGGGCGTGGACGCGGGACCGGTCGTCGTGGGCGGGGTCGCCTGGGCGCCCGGTCGGGGGCGCGGCATCACGGCCGTCGAGGTCCGGGTCGACGGGGGGCCGTGGCAGTCGGCGGCCCTCGGCGGGGCGCTGTCGGAGGACTCGTGGCGGCAGTGGAGCTGGACCTGGCCGGCGACCCCCGGCCTGCACCTGCTGGAGGTCCGGGCGACCGACCGCACCGGCGAGGTGCAGACCGAGCGGTACGCGCCGGTGGCGCCCGACGGCGCCAGCGGCTACCACGCGATCGAGGTGCAGGTCCGCGGCTGACCGCGCCGCCTAGACACTCCACGCCCGCTGCTGGTCAAGCCACGGCGATGTCGTGGTGGTGCCGGGCCCAGGCGAGGGCTCGCCGAACTCGCTGAGCACCGGGGCGCCGAGGACGCGACGGTGTCCGGGAAGACCGTCGAGGATCTCGGCGTCCGGGTGCTGCTCAGACGACGGCGAGAGGGCCCTGTCCAGGTCGCGAACGGCCTGCTCAGCGCCGCGCAGCGCGACGACGAGCGCGTCGGTGGCCGTGCCCGTCGCCTGCTCGACCGGCTCGGGCTGGCGCAGGTGCTCAGTGGTCGACCGCCGCTCCCGTCCTCACCCTGCGCTGGCAGGTCCGCGAGCAGGAGGCGGCGCGCCTGCTCAACACCGCCGCGAAGCACTCCTACGACCCGGACCGCGACCTCGACTGGGACGCCCCGCCGGCGCCGGACCTGCTGTACGCCCCGGAGCGCAGGTGTGCGCCGCGGTCGGGCTGGACGTCGCCGCGGCCGCCGCGGCCAGCCCGCACTGGCGCGAGGCGAAGCGCGGCGCGCGCCGCGAAGGCGGTGGCGCTGCTGGAGGAGCCCGGCCTGATCGGCGGCCCGACGCGGCGGCTGTGGGTGAAGGCCGGGCTGCTCGACTGAGCTGCGGACTAGTCCCTGCTGCTCCGAGGTTGTCGCCCGCGGACGGACTTCCGACATGGCGCGCCACGACGGCGCGGCCGACCGTCCCGAGGAGCACGACGTGAAGATCGGCATCATCGGCGCCGGCAACATCGGCGGCAACCTGACCCGGCGGCTGGCCGCCCTGGGCCACGACGTCTCGGTCGCCAACTCCCGCGGACCGCAGACGCTCACCGATCTGGCGACCGAGACCGGCGCCACGGCGGTGCCCGTGACCGAGGCCGCCCGGGCCGCCGAGGTCGTCATCGTGACGGTCCCGCAGAAGAACGTCCCCGACCTGCCGGCGGGCGTGCTCGACGGCGCCGCCGACGGCGCGGTCGTCGTCGACACCGGCAACTACTACCCGCGGGAGCGGGACGGCCGGATCGCCGCCATCGAGGACGGCGCGACCGAGAGCCGCTGGGTCGCCGATCAGCTCGGCCGTCCGGTGGTCAAGGCCTTCAACGGCATCTACGCCGACCACCTGCTCACGGCCGGTCGCCCGCCCGGCGCCGTGGACCGGCGTGCGCTGCCGGTGGCGGGCGACGACGACGAGGCCAAGCAGGTCGTCCTCGCGCTCCTCGACGAGCTCGGCTTCGACGGCGTCGACGCCGGGAGCCTCGACGAGTCGTGGCGGCAACAGCCGGGGACCCCGGTCTACGGCGCGAGCGCCGACGCCGACGGCATCCGCGCGCTGCTCGCCGAGGCGACGCCCGAGCGCACGCCGCAGTGGCGCGCCGAGGCGTAGCCCGCTGCGCGGCTCGCCTGCGGGCCTGCCGGGTCGGTCACAGCGTGAGGCCGTCGGCCCCTGCGTCGTGATCGCGCCGCCCTGCCACGGCGCTGACACGGCCGCGCGCGTGCCGCTCCTGGCTCCCCTCGCGCGCCGATCGCCTGCGCCGGGCCGGTGCGCTGTCCGTGACTGGTGCAGCGCAGGCCAGTGGGTCGGTGGGCGTACAGCGGAGTAGCGTCCGCGGCCTGAGCGCTCTGGCGCGCCAGGGGCGGTAGCTCAGCCGGTCAGAGCAGGAGACTCATAATCTCTCGGTCGTGGGTTCGAGCCCCACCCGCCCCACCACCTGTGACCTGCGGCGATGCCCTCGCGGCTACCCGCTCCCCGGAGGGGGTCGGACCCCGGTGGGCACGTGATGGGCACGCGGCGGATGCGGCCCGGCCGGCTGTGGACCTCGGGACCAGTAGCGGCGGCGGCCTCAGCGGCGTCTCGGTCGACGTCCTCGAAAACGCTCAGGTAGATGTCCGACGTGATCTGGATGCCGCTTGGCCGAGCAACTCGGCGACCAGCTTGAGGTCGCGCGTCGCCCGGTAGGTCAACGACGCCGCGGTGTGGCGCGGATCGTGCAGACGGATCGGCGGTAGACCGGACAGCCGCAGGAGCCGGTCGAAGCGGTCCGAGACGCTGTCGCGCTGCAAGTCGGTTGCGTCCTCGCGGGTGAAGACCCGACCGGTGTCAGCCCAGGCGGGGCCCCACTGCAGCCGCTCCACGAGCTGGCGTGCCCGGTGCGCACGCAACTCCTCGACGGTGCCGCTGTCGAGGGTGATCGTGCGCCGGCTGGTGTCGCTCTTCGTCCCGGCGATGCGGGCCGTTCCGCCCACTAGGTCGACGTCGGCCCAGGCGAGGCTGGCGGCCTCGCTGCGCCGCAGGCCGCGGAAGGGGATCAGGTGCCAGATGGCGTACAGCCGGTCTCCGGCCACGTGGTCGAGGAACGCGCCGGCCTGGTCGCCGGTCCATACCGCGACGGGGTACCGCTGGCCGGTGCGCTGCCACAGCTCGGCCCGGGCCTGGGTCCACACGACGGCCTTGGGTGCCTTGCCCGAGGCGAGCTGCACATGCTCGGCCGGGTTGTGCACGAGCCGGCGTCTACGGACGGCGCTGCTGGGCGCGCTCATCAGGGTCGCGTGGACCCGGCGGATCGTCGACGCGGCCAGGACCTGGTCGAGGTCCGGGTGCTGCTGCCGCGCGGCCAGCAGACGCCTGTGCGTGGGCGTTGGGCGCGGCAGCTTCTGGCCGGGCTCTGCCTTCTCGCCGATGCGGCGCATCGCGGCGTACATCTCCTCGACGTGCCAGTCCCGGAGCTCGTCGAGCGTGAGAGCGTCAGAGCGCCGAGCGCCGGCCGCAGGAACAGCCGGATGTGCCGGGCCTAG
>JAOPVV010000410.1 GCA_025966005.1 Frankiales bacterium | reverse complement strand
CCGACGAACCGCGACCCCAAGCGGATCGACGAGGCCGACGTCGTCTACAAGAGCGAGCAGGCCAAGTACGACGCCGTCGTCGAGGACATCGCCGACAAGCACGAGGCGGGCCAGCCGGTGCTGGTCGGCACCATCTCGGTCGAGAAGAGCGAGTACCTGTCGTCGCTGCTCACCAAGCGCGGCATCGCGCACGAGGTGCTCAACGCCAAGCAGCACGACCGCGAGGCGACGATCGTGGCGCAGGCCGGTCGCAAGGGCGCCGTCACGGTCGCCACGAACATGGCCGGTCGCGGCACCGACATCATGCTCGGCGGCAACCCCGAGCACATTGCCGCCGACGAGCTGCGCAGCCGCGGCCTGTCGCCCGTCGAGACGCCCGAGGAGTACGAGAAGGCCTGGCCCGACGCCCTCGAGCGCGCCACCGACTCGGTCAAGGCCGAGCACGAGGAGGTCGTCGACGCCGGTGGCCTGTACGTCCTGGGCACCGAGCGCCACGAGTCGCGCCGCATCGACAACCAGCTGCGCGGGCGCTCCGGACGTCAGGGCGACCCCGGCCTGTCGCGCTTCTACCTCTCGCTCGGCGACGACCTGATGCGGCTGTTCAACGCCGGTGCCGTCGAGATGATCATGGACCGCCTCAACATCCCCGAGGACGTCCAGATCGAGTAGAAGATGGTTTCGCGGGCGATCCGCTCCGCCCAGACCCAGGTCGAGGCGCAGAACTTCGAGATCCGCAAGAACGTCCTCAAGTACGACGAGGTCCTCAACCTCCAGCGCACCGTCATCTACGACGAGCGCCGCAAGGTGCTCAACGGGGCCGACCTCCACGACCAGATCCGCAACATGGTCGACGACGTCATCGAGGGCTACGTCGCCGCCGCGACCGCCGACGGCTACCCGGACGACTGGGACCTCGAGCAGCTGTGGACGGCGCTCAAGACGCTCTACCCGATCAGCCTGCCGCTCGAGACCTACGACGCCGACCGCAACGGCCTGACCGCCGAGCAGCTCATCGACGACGTCCAGCAGGACGCCGTGGCGGCGTACGCGGCCCGCGAGGCGTCGCTCGGTGTGAGCCCGTCGGGCGAGCCGGTCATGCGCGAGCTCGAGCGCCGGGTGCTGCTGTCGGTCATGGACCGCCAGTGGCGCGAGCACCTCTACGAGATGGACTACCTGCAGGAGGGCATCGGCCTGCGCGCGATGGGCCAGCGCGACCCGCTGGTGGAGTACCAGCGCGAGGGCTTCGACATGTTCAACGCGATGATGGACGCGATCAAGGAGGAGGCCGTCGGCTTCCTGTTCAACGTCGAGGTGCAGACCCAGCAGCCGGCGGCCCCCCCGCCTCTGGACCTGGTCGCCACCGGCCCGGGCGAGAACCCCGGAGAGGTCCTCGTCGAGCACCTCTCGGCGACGCCTGCGGCCACTGCGGTCGAGGACACGCCGGAGCAGCCGTTCGCGGCCACGCCCGACGTCGCGCCGCAGCAGGACGTCGCCCCGGTCGGCGTCGCCGGCTCGCCGGTGCCGTCGGAGGCCCCGGTCGCGCGCGAGCCCGAGGTGTCCCTCGACGTCGAGACGCCTGCTGTCGCGACGCCGGTCGCCGGTCCCGGCGAGGGCACCCCGCAGCCGACTGCTCCCGTGGCCTCCGCGCCCGTCGCCGACCCGCCCGTCGCCGACCTGCCCGCTGCCGTGGTCCCGCCCGCGGCTGTGCTGCCGGACGACTTCGGGCGTCCGGACCGGCCGCAGGCGCTGCAGTACAGCGCGCCGACGCTGGACGCCGCATCGGGCACGACCGGCGTGACGACGTCGAGCGGTCCCGGCGGCACCGGCGTCACCACCGGTGGCGAGCAGAACCGCAACGAGCTGTGCGCCTGCGGCTCCGGTCGCAAGTACAAGCGCTGCCACGGGGACCCCCGCCACACCTGACCGGTCCGGCGGCGGGCTCTTCCGGCGTCACAGTCCGGCGAGGTCGGTGCAGCACCAGCGGCCGTCGACGCCCTCCAGGCGGAGGGCGACGGCGGCCATCCGCTGACCGCGGTGGACGGTCGCGCACACCTCGGCGACCCCGTCGTCGCGCTGCTGGACGTGCAGGCTGCGGACCGCTCCGGTGACCGGACGCCGCCCGTCCGTGCGCCGGGCGGCCTGCACCCGCTCCTCGAGCTCGGCGTAGAGCTCGGTGCTCGTGCCGCGCTGCAGCTGGGTCAGCGGCCGCACCCCGGACAGCACCTCGAGCAAGCCCTGCACCAGCGCCCGGGCGACGGCGCGCGCCGGCGGCAGCTCGCTGGCCGGCGTCCGCGGTCGCGGTGCCTCCTGGTCGAGCGGAAGGTCGGGGACCAGGCGCAGCAGCGGTGGCAGTGAGCGCAGCGGCCCGATCGGCGCCGCCCTCGACGCCGGACGCGGCGGCAGCTCGTCGTCGTACGGCGGCTCGCTGACCGGGACGGGCAGCAGCCGCAGGACGGGCGGCGGGGTCATCAGCGGTGCGGTGAGGGACACGGGGCACTCCGGGGTCGGGACGGACGGGGTCGTGGCGGCCGGTGCAGGGGCTCGGTGCAGGGGTCCCGTGCAGGGGTCGGTGCTGGGGTGCGGGGGTCAGCCGCCCGCCGGGTGGACCAGCGCGGTGCCGGGGAGCAGCAGGTGCGGGTCGTCGCCGACCACCTCGCGGTTGGCGGCCCACCAGGCGGGCCAGGCGGCGGCCACCGCGGCCGGCGTGGGCCGGGCGCCCTCGGTGGCC
>JAOPVV010000392.1 GCA_025966005.1 Frankiales bacterium | reverse complement strand
GGCTCGTCAGCGGGCGCACCGTGGCCCTGCCGACCGGGGAGGCCGACCTGCGCGCGCTGCTGCCCGTCGGCGCCGACCTGCACGTCGCCGCGCCGGCCGACCCCGTCCTGCTGCCCGCCCGAGCGGCCGCCGAGCTCGCCGCCGCCGTCGGCGCGGCCGTCGACAACGCCCGCCGGCACGGTGGCACGCAGGCCTGGCTGCTGGTCGAGGACGAGCCGACCGGCGTGACGGTCAGCGTCCGCGACGACGGGCCGGGGATCGCGGCCGGCCGGCTCGCCCAGGCCGAGGCCGACGGCCGGCTCGGCGTGGCGCAGTCGATCCGCGGCCGGGTCGAGGACCTCGGTGGCACCGTCTGCGTCGAGAGCACGCCCGGGCAGGGGACGGAGGTGGAGCTGCATGTCCCCAGATGAGCGAGCCCTAGATGAGCGAGCCCGGCTCCGGGTGGTGGTCGCCGACGACCACCCGATCTGGCGCGAGGCCGTCGAGCGCGACCTCGCCGCAGCCGGCCTGGAGGTCGTCGGCTCCGCCGGTGACGGCGACAAGGCCGTCCGCGTCGTCACCGCGACCCGCCCGGACGTCCTCGTCTGCGACCTGCAGATGCCGGGGAGGTCCGGCATCGAGGTGACGCTCGCGGTCGCGGGGCTCACGAGGGTGCTGGTCCTGTCGGCCTCCGGCGAGCAGGCCGACGTGCTCGACGCGGTCAAGGCCGGCGCGACCGGCTACCTGCTCAAGTCGGCCGGCGCCGCCGAGCTGGTCGACGCCGTCCGTCGCACGGCCGCCGGCGACGCCGTCTTCACCGCGGGGCTCGCCGGCCTGGTGCTGGGGGAGTACCGCCGCACCGCCGCCGTCGACGGCGCGCCCCGGCTGACCGCGCGCGAGACCGAGGTGCTGCGCCTGGTCGCCAAGGGGCTCACCGCCAAGCAGGTCGCCGAGCGGCTCGTGCTGTCGCACCGCACGGTCGAGAACCACGTCCAGAACACGCTCAGCAAGCTGCAGCTGCACAACCGCGCCCAGCTCGTCCGCTACGCCGTCGAGCAGGGCCTGGCCGACTGACCGAGCCGGTTTCGTGACCTGCAGGGTGGTTCTGCGTTGGTCCATCCGGTCTAGGGTCCGTCTCGTGACCGACACGTGAGCCAGCCGCTGGTGGTCCTCGAGGGCGTCAACAAGCACTTCGGGACCCTGCACGTGCTCAAGGACGTCGACCTGTCGGTGGCGCGCGGCGAGGTGGTCGTCGTCATCGGCCCGTCCGGCTCCGGCAAGTCCACGCTGTGCCGCACGATCAACCGGCTCGAGACGATCGACGCGGGCTCGATCAGCGTCGACGGCAAGCCGCTGCCCGCCGAGGGCAAGGACCTCGCCGCCCTGCGGGCCAAGGTCGGCATGGTCTTCCAGTCGTTCAACCTGTTCGCCCACAAGACGGTGCTCGAGAACGTCACGCTCGGCCCGGTCAAGGTCAAGGGCGTCAAGAAGGCGGACGCCGACAAGCGCGGCCGCGAGCTGCTCGACCGGGTCGGCATCGCCAGCCAGGCCGACAAGTACCCGGCCCAGCTCTCCGGCGGCCAGCAGCAGCGCGTCGCGATCGCCCGCTCGCTGGCGATGGACCCGATGGTCATGCTCTTCGACGAGCCGACCTCGGCCCTCGACCCGGAGATGATCAACGAGGTCCTCGACGTCATGACCGCCCTGGCCAAGGAGGGTATGACGATGGTCGTCGTCACCCACGAGATGGGCTTCGCGCGCCGGGCCGCCGACCGGGTCGTGTTCATGGACGACGGCCGCATCGTCGAGCAGGCCACCCCCGAGCAGTTCTTCTCCCACCCGGAGTCCGACCGCGCCAAGGACTTCCTGTCCAAGATCCTCACCCACTGACCTCCCGCTGGGCCGGCTCGTCCGCGTCCCGTACAGAGAAGGACCCGTCCATGCGATCCCTGCGCCTCTCCTCCCTTGCCCTCACGGCCGCCCTCGCGATGACGATGACCGCCTGCGGCGGCGACGACGGCGACGACGAGGTGGCCGCCCCGCCCGTCGACACCGCGCCCGAGTTCGCGGCCGGCAGCCGCATGGCCGAGCTCGCCGAGGCCGGCAAGATCACCGTGGGCACCAAGTTCGATCAGCCGCTGTTCGGCCTCAAGGGCCTGTCCGGCGAGCCGGAGGGCTTCGACGTCGAGATCGCCAAGATCATCGCCGGCAAGCTCGGCATCGCCGAGGACGACATCACCTTCGTCGAGTCGGTCTCCGCCAACCGCGAGCCGTTCCTCGAGCAGAAGCGCGTCGACATGGTCGTCGCGACGTACACGATCAACGACAAGCGCGACATGGTCGTGGACTTCGCGGGGCCGTACTTCCAGGCCGGCCAGGACATCCTCGTCGCCAAGGGCAACCCCAAGGGGATCGACGGCCCGGAGTCGCTCAAGGGCAAGAAGACCTGCTCGGTTGCCGGCTCGACCCCGGCCGAGACGCTGCAGACCGAGTACGGCCTGACGACGGCGGACCTGCAGCTCGTCGACGTCTACACCAAGTGCCGCGACGCGCTCGCCAACGGCCAGGTCGACGCGGTCTCGACCGACAACGTCATCCTCTCCGGCTACGTCGACGCGGCCCCGGACGACTTCGAGCTGGTCGGAAAGCCGTTCACCGAGGAGCCCTACGGCATCGGCATCCCCGAGGGCCAGGAGGACTTCTGCGACTTCATCAACGAGACCCTCGCGGAGTCCGTCCAGGACGGCTCCTTCGAGGAGGCCTTCAAGGCCACCGCCGGCAAGGTCATCGACACGGTCCCGACGCTGCCCGCCCCGCGCGGCTGCGACAAGTAGCCCGGCACCCCCTCCCGCGACGAAGGGCACGACCGGTCCGTGGACGCCGTCCTCGACAACCTCGACGTCTTCGCCGAGGGCTTCACCCGGACCGTCACGCTGACGCTGCTGGCGGCGGTGGGGGCACTGCTGCTGGGCACCCTCATCGCCGCCATGCGCGTCTCGCCCGTCCCGCCCCTGCGGTGGGCCGGCACGGCGTACGTCCAGTTGGTGCGCAACACCCCGCTGACCGTCGTGTTCTTCCTCGTCGTGTTCGGCCTGCCCGAGGTCGACGTGATCCTCTCGTTCTTCCAGTTCGCGGTGCTGGCGCTGTCGCTGTACACCGCGGCGTTCGTGGCCGAGGCCGTCCGCTCCGGCATCCTGTCGGTGCCGTCCGGCCAGGCCGAGGCGTCGCGCGCAGTCGGCATGACCTTCGGGCAGACGCTGCGCCTGGTGGTGCTGCCGCAGGCGTTCGCCAACATCGTCCCGCCGCTGGCGAGCGTGTTCATCGCGCTGCTGAAGAACACCTCCATCGCGGGCGCGTTCTTCATCTTCGAGGGCACCCAGTCGATGGCCCGCCTCATCAACGCCAACGGCGACCAGGCCATCGCGATCCTCGCGGCGGCCGCCTTGGCCTACCTCGGGCTGTCGCTGATCAGCAGCGCGCTGTTCGGCCTGCTCGAGCGCCGCGTGACGGTGAGCCGATGAGCACCCCGGTGCTGTACGACGTGCAGGGCCCCCGGGCCAAGCGGCGGGTGCTGGTCGCCAGCCTCGTCGGGCTGGCCGCGCTCGTGCTGCTGGTGCTGCTCGCGGTCCAGCGGCTGGCCGACAACGGCCAGTTCGAGAGCCGGCTCTACGAGCCGTTCCTCGACCAGCCCGACCTCTACGACCGGCTGCGGGCCGGGTTGATGAACACGCTGACGGCCGCGGCGTACGCCCTGGTGCTGGCGTCGCTGCTCGGGATCGTGCTGGCCTTCGGCCGGCTGTCGAGCAGGTGGTTCCTGCGCCTGCCCGCCGTCGCCGTCGTCGAGTTCTTCCGCGGCGTCCCCCTGCTGCTGCTCATCCTCGGCATCTTCCTGAGCTTCCCCCTGGCCCTGAGCATCGACCTGTCCGCGCTGCAGGCGCTGGTCCTCGGGCTGACGCTGTACAACGGCGCGGTCATCGCCGAGATCGTCCGCGCCGGTGTCCTGGCCATCCCGAAGGGCCAGAGCGAGGCGGCCCTGGCCATGGGCATGAGCCGCGGGCAGCTGCTGCGCCTGGTGCTGCTGCCTCAGGCGGTGCGGATCATGCTGCCGTCGCTCATCAGCCAGCTGGTCGTGCTGCTCAAGGACACCTCGCTCGGCTTCGTCATCGGCTTCGAGGAGCTGCTGCGCACCGGCGGTCAGGTGGTGCAGGTGCTCAACAACCCGCTGCAGATGTACGTCCTCATCGCGCTGGTCTACATCTCCATCAACGGCACGCTGTCGCTGCTCGCGACGTGGGTCGAGGGCCGTCAGCGCCGGACGGTCACCACCTCCGCCACGCTGGCCCCGACCGAAGCGGGCGCCGTCCTCTGAACCCGCGTGTCCTGGCGGTGGTCGGGCCGACGGCGGCGGGGAAGTCCGACCTGGCCGTCGACCTCGCGCTCGCCGTCGGCGGCGAGGTCGTCAACGCCGACTCGATGCAGCTGTACGCCGGAATGGACGTCGGCACCGCCAAGCTCACCGCCGCCGAGCAGCGCGGCGTGCCGCACCACCTGCTGTCGGTCTGGCCGGTCACCCGCACCGCGACCGCCGCCGCCTACCAGCACGAGTGCCGCGCGGTCGTCGACGCCCTGCTCGCGGCCGGCCGCACGCCGGTGCTGGTCGGCGGGTCCGGGCTGTACCTGCGGGCCGCGCTCGACCGGATGGAGTTCCCCGGCACCGACCCGGAGCTGCGGGCGTCGCTCGAGGCCGCGCTCGAGCATGACGGCCCGCTCTCGCTGCACGCCCGGCTCACGGCACTCGCCCCCGAGGCCGCCGCGCGGATGGAGCCGACGAACGGACGGCGCATCGTCCGGGCGCTCGAGGTCGTCACGCTGACCGGGTCGATGCCGGGGGAGATGACGTCCTACGAGCCGTTCTACGAGACGAGCTACGTCGGTGTCGACCGGGCTGACCTCGCCGAGCGGATCGCGCTGCGGGTCGACCGGATGTGGGAGCAGGGGCTCGTCGAGGAGGTGCAGCGCCTCGAGGCCGACGGGCTGCGCGACGGGGTGACAGCGTCGCGCGCGCTCGGCTACGGCCAGGTCCTCGGGGCGCTCGACGGCCGCTGGACCCTCGACGAGGCGCGGACGCTGACGGTCACGGCGACCCGCCGGTTCGCCCGCCGGCAGCGGGCCTGGTTCCGCCGCGACCCGCGCGTCACCTGGCTCGACGGCGCGCTCCCGCGCGAGGAGCTGCTCGCCGCCGCCCGCTCGTGAGCTGACCCGTCTGGGCCGCGGGGCGGTCCGCCGACCAGTCCGCGATGACCATGCGCTGCCACCCGCGTTGACCATGGGACATCTCGGACGCGAGGACCAGGATGGGGACATGACCCCGACCCTTGCTCCGATCGGCAACGTCCTCGGACTGCACGACCTGGCGGCGCTGCACCGCTGCTCGGCGGACGGCTCCCTCGAGCTGCTCTACCAGCCGGAGGTCGACCTCGCGACCGGCGCCATCGTGGCGATGGAGGGGCTGCTGCGCTGGCACCACGCCGAGATGGGCGTGCTGACCCCGCTCTCGTTCCTGGAGCTGGCCGAGGACAGCGGTGAGATCGCCGCGATCGGCGAGTGGGTGCTGCGGCAGGGCGCCGACGAGGCAGCGCGGTGGAGCGGCCTGCCCGCACCGCAGCGCCGGCTCTGGCTGAACGTCAGCGTGGGGCAGCTGTCGGCGCCGGGCTTCCCCGACCTCGTCGCGGCGGTCGTCGCCGCCGCCGGCCTGCCGCACGGCGCGCTGGGCCTGGAGGTCTCGGAGGCCTCCGTCCGCCGGCTCGGCGCCGCCGCCGGACCGCTGCTCGCCGAGCTCCGCGACGCCGGCGTCGCTCTCGCCGTCGACGACTTCAGCAGCTGGATTGCCACCCTCGGCGCGATCGCCGCCCTGCCCGTCGACGCCGTCAAGCTGGGCCACCGCTACGTCCGCGGCGTCGGCGACCACGTCGGTGCGGACGGTTCGGGCGACCGCACCGTCGCGGCGATCATCGAGCAGGCCCACGACCACGGGATGGTCGTCGTCGCCGAGGGCGTCGAGACCTGGGGCGAGGCGGCCCGGCTGACCGAGCTCGGCTGCGACCGCGCCCACGGCTGGCTGTACGCCTCGGCCCAGCGGGCCGACCGCGCGCGCTGGCTGCTGCGCTCCGGCACCGGCTGGCAGGGCAGCTGCGTGCCCGCTGCCCGCGCGGGGTCGTAGGGTCGCAGGCATGACCGCCGGCCTGCGCTTCTTCAAGGGCCACGGCACCGAGAACGACTTCGTCGTGCTGCCCGACCTCGACGGCACCCTCGACCTGACCCCGTCGCTCGTCCGGCGGCTGTGCGACCGCCGGGCCGGGCTCGGCGCCGACGGCGTGCTGCGGGTCGTGCCGAGCGCCTTCGAGCCTGAGGCCGCGCCGTACGCCGCCGAGGCCCGGTACTTCATGGACTACCGCAACGCCGACGGCACGGTCGCCGAGATGTGCGGCAACGGCGTCCGCGTGTACGCCCGCTTCCTCGTCGAGCAGGGGCTGGTCCGCTCCGGCCCGCTGCGCCTGGCTACCCGCCGCGGGGTGCTCGACGTCGACGTCTCGCCCGGCGACGGGCCCGTCAGCGTCGACATGGGCCCCGCCGAGGTCGGTGAGGACGTCGACGTCGACGGCGTGCTCGCGACCTTCGTGTCGATGGGCAACCCGCACGCCGTCCTGCCGGTCGTGTCCATCGCCGAGCTCGGCGAGCTGCGCACCGCCCGGCTCGACCTCAACGTCGAGTACGTCGAGGACCGCGGGCCGACCGCCATCGCCATGCGCGTGCACGAGCGGGGCGTCGGCGAGACCCGCTCCTGCGGCACGGGTGCCTGCGCCGCGGTCGTCGCGACGTCGCTGCGCACCGGCACGCCGCGCGGCACCGCGTACGACGTCGAGGTCCCCGGTGGCTCGCTGCTCGTCACCTGGCGCGAGGACGGCCACGTCGTCCTCACCGGCCCTGCCGTCCTGCTCGCCGAGGGCGTCGTCACCCGAGAGTGGATGGAGAGCGCGTGACCCCGGACCAGACCGCTGCGGCCCTCAAGGACGCCGTCGGGGGGTTCGGGTTCGCCTGGATGACCGACAAGGAGCTGCGCGGGCGCGGCAAGACCGAGCTCGGGCTCCGCGGCCGGGCGCTGTACCACCTGGGCCGCGCCGGCGTCCTCGGTGACGTGCCTGTCGAGGTCGTGGTCGCCGCGGAGGCGTTCTTCCCGCCCGCGGTCGTGCGCGCCGCGTGGGAGCAGGGGCGTCCGCTGGTCGAGCCGATGCAGGCCGCGCTGTTCTTCGCCGGGCTGTGCGCC
>JAOPVV010000377.1 GCA_025966005.1 Frankiales bacterium | reverse complement strand
CCCGGACGTGCTGCTCATCGAGCGGGCCCACACCCTGCGGGCGCACGCCGGCCAGCCGGCCTTCCCCGGTGGCGCGCTCGACCCGGAGGACGGCGACCCGACCGGGCCCGGCCCGGTCGCCGCGGCCCTGCGCGAGGCGCGCGAGGAGGTCGGCGTGGAGTCCGGCAGCGTGGAGGTGCTCGGCACCCTGCCGGCGCTGTTCCTGCCCCCGTCGGGCTTCGTCGTGCACCCCGTCGTCGGCCTGTGGCGCGACCCGCACGCCGTCGACGTGGTCGACGAGGCCGAGGTGGCGGCCGTCCTGCGGGTGCCGCTGACGCAGCTGTCCGACCCGGCCAACCGCGTGCAGGTCCGCCACCCCAACGGCTGGACGGGTCCGGCCTTCGAGGTCGACGACCTGCTGGTCTGGGGCTTCACCGCCGGGCTGCTCGACAAGCTGCTCGAGCTCGGCGGCTGGGCCGTCCCGTGGGACGAGTCGCGCCGGCGCACGCTCGGCCCCGACGTCGTCGCGCTGGCCGCCCGGGGTGCGACGTTCCCCGAGGGCCTGCCGGAGGCCACGGTCCTCGAGCCCCCGATCGCCTAGGTTCGTCGGGTGCGCGGAGACCTGCTCGACGTGGTGCTGGTCGTCGCGTCCCTGCTGTTCGCGGTCTCCGGCTACCGCCAGGGCTTCGTGGTCGGCGTGCTGTCCTTCGTCGGCTTCCTCGGCGGCGGCGTGCTCGGGGCCCGCTTCGCGCCCTCGATCGCGGCGACCGGTCCGTTCGAGGGCCTCTCGCGCACGCTGGTCGGCCTCGGGGTGGTGTTCCTGGCGGCGACCGTCGGCCAGGTGCTGGCGACGCTGATCGGCGGGGCGCTGCGCAAGCGGCTCACCTGGCGGCCGGCCCGGCAGGTCGACGCTGTCGCCGGGGCGGCCGTGAGCGTGGTCAGCCTGCTCCTGGTCGCCTGGCTGGTCGGACGCGCCGTCGCGAGCTCGCCGTACGAGGGGCTGTCGTCGCAGGTCCGGCGCTCGGTGGTCATCGGGACCGTCGACGACCTGGTGCCCGACTCCGGCCGCCGGCTGTTCTCCTCGCTGCGCCGGATGGTCGACGAGCGGGGCTTCCCGGAGGTCTTCGCCGAGCTGCAGCGACCCGAGCTCACCGACGTCGCGCCTCCCGACGCCGCGCTGGCGTCCAGCCCGGTCGTGCGCCAGGTGCGGCCCAGCGTCCTGAAGATCACCGGCGAGGCGACCGACTGCGGCAAGCGCATCGAGGGCAGCGGCTTCGTCTACGCGCCCGAGCGCGTCATGACCAACGCGCACGTGGTGGCCGGCGTCTCGCGGCCGATGGTCGAGGTCGGCGACGACCAGCTGCCGGCCACGGTCGTCCTGTTCGACCCCGGTCGTGACGTCGCCGTGCTCGCGGTGCCGGGCCTGGAGCGTCCCGGCCTCGCCTTCAGCGAGGGCCAGGCGGAGTTCGGGGAGGGGGCGGTCGTGCTCGGCTACCCCAAGGACGGCCCCTTCCGCGCGAACGCCGCCCGCATCAGCGGCGACCAGGACGCGACGGGCCTGGACATCTACGGCGAGCGGACGATCGAGCGCGAGATCTACTCGCTGCGCGGCCTCGTCGAGCAGGGCAACTCGGGCGGCCCGCTCATCGACCTGCAGGGACGCGTCCTCGGCGTGATCTTCGCGGCCGCCGCCGACGACCGGAGCATCGGCTACGCCCTCACCGCCCAGGAGGTCGCCGGCCAGGCCGCCGCGGGCCGCAGGGCGACCGAGCGCGTGAGCAGTCGCACCTGCAACCGGTAGGACGTCCCGGCCTGACCCGCGACGTGCTTGCCGTATGCTTGCTGCAGCAAGCATGATGGCAGGGAGCGGAGGGGCGAGCAGTGAGCAGCACCCGGACCAGGGCGTCCCGGCCCATCGGGGCGGACCCGACCAGCACGGCGCTGCTGCTGGCCGGCCCCACCGCCGTCGAGCTGTGGCCGGGCCTGCGCCGGCTGGGCGAGGTCGGCGGCCGCGTGCTCGTCGAGCTCGACCGGCCGACACCGACCGCCGCGTCGGTGACGGCGCGTCCGCCGCGCCGCACCCCCACCGCCTACGTGACCCGCTTCGGCTGGACCGGTCCCGACCTGCCGGTGACCGAGGGCGTGCTGACGCTGACCTATGCGCCGGGCGACGCCACCCCCTCGACCCGCGCCGAGCTGGTCCTGGACAGCGAGGACGTCGCCTTGAGCCGCCTCGACGAGGCCGCACTGGCGCAGATGGCCGAGCAGTTCCTGGCCAACCTCGCCCGAGCCGCGGAGTCGCGCCGCGCCGCCTGACGGTCAGCGCTCCTGGAGTCAGCGCTCCTGGGTCAGAGCTCCAGCGGATCCGGCTCGGTCCCCGCGTCGACGGCGTCGGCGGCGGCGAGGGCCTGCCGCACGACGCTCACGACGTCCACGCCGTGCGCCGGGCCGGCGTCGTCCAGCGTCTCGGCGCCGCGGCGCAGCAGCCGGGCGGCGCCGACCGGGTTGGCGCGCTGCAGGTGGGTGAGCCCGACGCAGACCTGCGCCAGCCCCTGCCACAGCGGCCGCTGCGGGCCCGGGGCGGCCTTCCACGCCGCCTCGAGCACGTCGTGGGCGAAGAACGGGCGGCCCTGCGCGAGCAGCGACCGGGCCAGGGCGAGCGCCTCCAGCGGTGGCAGCGCCTGCTCGGGGACCGGCTCCACGGCGTCGGGCGAACCGAGCGGCACCGGGCGTCCGGCGGCGTCGCGAGCCCTCATGCCCGCAGGTGCTCGAGCAGCGCGGTGGTGACGTCGTCCGGCGCCTCCTGGTGCGGGAAGTGGCCGACGTCGTCCAGGACCTGCAGCTCGTACGGCGCGTGCACCCACGCGCTGGAGCCGTGTGCCGTCTCGGGCAGCAGGCAGCCGTCGAGCGCGCCGTGCAGCTGCAGCGTCCGGACGCCGACGCCGCGGTCGAGCAGCGCCATGAAGCGCAGCCCGCTCAGGCGGGTGCGCGAGCGCACCGCCCAGCGGTACCACTCGAGCGTGCAGTGCGCGGCGCCCGGAATCTGCATGGCCTCGCGGCAGCGTGCCTCCGTCTCGGCGTCGGGGAAGCCGGGCCCGCCCCAGCGCGCGAGCAGCCGTCCGACGTAGGCCCCGTCGTCCTTGCGCAGCGTGGCCTCGGGCGCGCGCGGCAGCTGGAAGAAGCCGATGTAGCGCGACGCGCGGCGCTGCCGGCCGTCGCGGACGAGCGCGTCGCGCAGGCGCACCGGGTGGGGCATCGCCAGGACCACCAGGCTGGTCACGACCCGGGGGTGCAGCGTCGCGACCGTCCAGGCGAGGAAGCCGCCCCAGTCGTGTCCGACGATCGTCGCCTCGCGGGCGCCCAGCGCCCGCACCATCCCGGCGACGTCGGACGACAGCGTGTACGCGTCGTAGCCGCGCGGCGGCTTGTCGGACGCCCCGTAGCCCCGCAGGTCAGGCGCCACCGCGCGGTAGCCGGCCTCGCCCAGCGCGACGAGCTGGTGCCGCCACGACCACCAGAACTCGGGGAAGCCGTGCAGCAGCAGCACCAGCGGGCCGTCGGCCGGGCCGCACTCCACGACGTGGAAGCGGGCCCCGTTGGCGGTGACGTCCTTGTGGGTCCAGGGACCGTCGACGAGGACGACGGACTCCTCGGCAGGCATGCGGCGAGCGTGCCACGTGGCACGCCCGGTCAGGAGGTGCGGGTCGGGTGCTTGGCCCAGGCCGCGTCGTCCTTGAGGGTCTCGATCGTCTTCTCGGGCGGGCCGACCTGGCTGAGCGTCTTCTTGCCGGTCAGCGCCAGGACCGCGGCCACCAGCAGGTAGAGCACCCCGACGACCAGGAAGCCGACGCCGAGGGTGGTCGGCCGGCCGATGGCGAAGGCGAGCGCGATCGACAGGAACAGCAGCGCGAGCAGGCCGGTGAAGCCGGCGCCGCCGAACAGCCCGGCGCCCTTGCCGGCCGCGCTGACGTCCCGCTTGATCTCGGCCTTGGCCAGGGCGATCTCCTGCGAGACCAGCAGCGAGAGGTCCCTGGTGGCGGTCTGCACGAGCTCACCCAGGGTCTTGTCCTGGGTGGTCACGCGCCCTCACCCGTGGGGGCGTCGGGGTCGGCGCCGGCGGTGGTCTGCTCGCCGGTGCCGCTCGGACCCGGGGCGCCGGCGGCCAGGGTGGTCTCGTCGTCGTCGCGGGGTGCTGCGGACGCGGTGGGCTGCTCGCTCATGGGACGGTCCTCCTGGTGCTTCGCGCGCGTGGGGGCACGGCGCGTCCACCGGCCCGTACCCGGGCGCCCGGCGATCACACGGGCAGGACGGCGACCTCGCACCGGTCGCGGCCGGCGCCCTTGGCCCGGTAGAGGTGGGCGTCGGCGGCGCGCAGCAGCGCTCCGCGGTCGTCGTCGCCCGGTCGGATGAGGACGGAGCCGCCGATGCTGACCGTGACGGCCAGCCCCTCGACCGGCTCCGCCGCCACCGCTGCGCGCAGGCGCTCGGCCAGGACCACGGCGCCCTCGAGGTCGGTGAACGGGCACAGCAGCAGGAACTCCTCGCCGCCCCAGCGGCCGAGCACGTCCTCGGTGCGGACGACGGCCGCCATCCGCCGCGACACCCCGGCCAGCACCCGGTCGCCGGTGTCGTGGCCGGCCGTGTCGTTGACCCGCTTGAAGTGGTCGACGTCGACGAGCAGGACGCTGAACGGGTGCCGGTGGCGCCGGGCACCGGTGACGAGCGCGTCGAGGTGCTCCTCGAGGTGGCGGCGGTTGTGCAGCCCGGTGAGGTGGTCGGTGCGGGCCTGCTGGTCGAGCTCCTCGGTGCGCCGGCGCAGCTCGCGTCGCAGCCCCGTGACCTCGGCCGCGGCGGAGACCCTTGCCAGCAGTTCGGCGGTCTCCGGTGGCTTGCGCAGGTAGTCGTGGGCTCCGAGCCGGAGCGCCTCGACGACGTCGCCGGTGTCGCTGCGCCCGGTGAGGAAGACCACCGGCAGGTCGGCCGTCGCCGGATCGGACTTGAGGGCGACGATCGTCGCGAAGCCGTCCAGCACGGGCATCTCGACGTCGAGCAGCAGGACGGACGGCGCGTGCTCGGCGACCATCCGCAGGGCCTCGGCACCGTCGACCGCCTCGACGACGACGTAGCCGGCGTCCTCGAGCTCGACGCGGACCAGGCTGCGGACGACCGCGCTGTCGTCGGCGACGAGCACCGTGACGGGCGCTGCGGTCGGCATGATCGCAGGCTAGCCGTGCGGGTATCCTGGGGGACGGTGAGCCGGGAAGTCTGGTCGGCGGCCTCGCAGGGCGCATGCGCCGAGGTCCCGCGCTCCGACGACCCCGGGAGGACGTCCTGCTCGCCCTCGTCCTGCTGCACCTCGTGCTGGCACTGCTCGCGCCGGTGGCTGCCGCGCGGCTCGGTCGTCGCGTCTTCCTGCTCGTGGCCCTGGCCCCCGGGGCGACGGCCGTCTGGGCGGTGACGCAGGCGTCCGCCGTGCTCGACGGGCGCCCGGTCGTGTCGTCGACGTCCTGGGTGCCCGGTCTGGGGCTCGCCCTCGACCTGCGGCTCGACGCCCTGTCGCTGCTCATGGTCAGCCTGGTCTCGGGTGTCGGCGCGCTCGTCCTCCTCTACTGCGCCGCGTACTTCGACCGCGACCAGCCCGGTCTCGGCCGCTTCGCGGGCGTGCTGACGGCTTTCGCCGGGGCGATGCTCGGGCTGGTGCTCGCCGACGACCTGCTGCTGCTCTACGTCTTCTGGGAGCTCACCAGCGTCACGTCGTGGCTGCTGATCGGCTTCGACGACGAGGACGCCGAGAGCCGGCGCGCCGCGCAGCAGGCGCTGCTCGTGACCACCCTCGGCGGTCTGGTCATGCTGGTCGGCCTGGTCATGCTGGTGCAGGAGGCGGGCACCGCGTCGCTGGCCCAGATCCTGGGCGACCCGCCGTCCGGCGGCACCGTGCCGGTGGCCCTCGTGCTGGTGCTGGTGGGCGCGTTCACCAAGAGCGCCCAGGTGCCGTTCCACCCGTGGCTGCCGTCGGCGATGGCCGCCCCGACTCCGGTGTCGGCCTACCTGCACGCCGCCGCGATGGTGAAGGCCGGCGTCTACCTGGTGGCGCGGCTCGCCCCGGCCTTCGCCGTCGTCGCCGTCTGGCGGCCGGTGGTGCTGACGGTGGGGCTGGCCACGATGCTCGTCGGCGGCTGGCGGGCGCTGCGCCAGGACGACCTCAAGCGGGTGCTGGCCTTCGGCACCGTCAGCCAGCTCGGGTTTCTCATGGTGCTGGTCGGCGCCGGGACCCACGAGGCCGCCACGGCGGGCGCCGCGCTGCTGCTGGCGCACGGGCTGTTCAAGGCGACGCTGTTCCTGTCGGTGGGGGTCATCGACCACGCCACCGGGACCCGCGACCTGCGACTGCTGTCCGGGGTCGGGCGCCGCTCGCCCGTCCTCGCGACCGTGGCCGTGCTCGCAGCCCTGTCGATGGCCGGGGTGCCGCCGCTGCTGGGGTTCGTGTCCAAGGAGGCGGCGTACGAGGCCCTGCTGGGTGACCCCGTCGTCTTCGCCGGCGTCGTCCTCGGCTCGGTCCTGACGGCGGCGTACAGCGCCCGCTTCGTGTGGGGGGCGTTCGCGCGCAAGCCCGGCTGCGCCGACACCGTCGTGCACGCGCCGTCGGCCGGGCTGCTTGCGCCGGTGGTTGTGCTCGGCCTGGCGGGGCTGGTGCTCGGGCTGGTGCCGGGTCTCGCCGACCCGCTCGTGCAGGGCTACGCGTCCTCCTACGAGGGCGAGCCCGAGCACCTCGCGCTGTGGCACGGCCTGGTCCCGGCCCTCGGCTGGTCGGTGCTGACGCTGGCGCTCGGCGCGGCCCTGTTCCTGGCCCGCGAGCCGGTGCGGGCCTACCAGCGACGGGCCAGCCGGGTCCTGTCGCGCGTCGACGCCGACCGGTCCTACGACCGGGTGCTCGACGGTCTCGACCGCTCGGCGCTGCGCACCACCGCGGTGGTCCAGACCGGCTCGCTGCCGGTCTACCTCGGCACCGTCCTGCTCACGCTCGTGCTGCTCGCGGGCACCGCGCTCGCGACCTCGACGCGGGTCACGGGCGACGTCACCGCGTACGACCGGCCGCTGCAGGTCGCGGTCGGGGTCGTCGTCGCGATCGCCGCCGTCGCCACCGCCCGGGCCCACCGCCGCTTCACCGCGGTGCTGCTGCTCGGCGCGGTCGGCTACGGCACCGCCGTGCTGTTCGTGCTGCAGGGCGGACCGGACCTCGCCCTGACGCAGTTCCTCGTCGAGACGCTCGCGCTGGTCATCTTCGTCTTCGTGCTGCGCCGGCTGCCGGCGACGTTCACCCGCCGACCGCTCCGGCTCAGCCAGGGCGTGCGGCTGGGCGTGGCGCTCGCCGTCGGCGGCTTCGTCACCCTCGCCGTGCTCGTCGCCGGACAGGCCCGCACGGCCCCCCCGGCGTCGCAGGCGTTCCTGGACCGCGCGCAGGCCGACGGCGGCGGCAGCAACGTCGTCAACGTCGTCCTGGTCGACTTCCGCGGCTTCGACACCCTGGGCGAGATCACCGTGCTGGCCGTCGCCGCGATGGGCATCGCGAGCCTGGTGCTCGCCGGGCGGGGGCGCCGCAGCGGCGACCCGGAGGGCGAGACGGCCCTGACGGCCGCGGGCGGTCAGGCCGTCGACGAGCCCGGCACGCCGGCCCCGGAGGTGGTGCCATGACCGACCCCCAGCCGGTCGACAGCGGCGCCCCACCGCGGCTGCCCGGCGCTGACGAGCTCGACGCGGTCCGCCGCTCCGTCGTGCTCGAGACGGCCGTGCGGCTGGTCTTCCACACCATCCTGGTCTTCTCGCTGTACCTGCTGCTCGCCGGTCACAACCAGCCGGGCGGCGGCTTCGTCGGCGGGCTCGTCGCCGGCCTCGCGTTCGTCCTGCGCTACATCGCGGGTGGACGCGCGGCGCTGCGCGAGGCGGTCCCGGTCGACCCGGGAGTGCCGCTCGGGCTGGGGCTCGTCCTGGCCGCCGGCACCGGCGTGACCGCTCTGCTCCTCGGTGGGCAGTTCCTCGAGAGCGGCAAGGTCGAGCTCGACCTGCCGCTGCTCGGCATCGTCAAGGCGACCAGTGCGCTGCCGTTCGACACCGGCGTCTACCTCGTCGTCGTGGGCCTGGTCCTCGGCGTGCTGCGCACCCTCGGGGCGGAGGCCGAGCGGTGACCGGAAACCTCACGCTGGCGCTGCTGACCGGGCTGCTCTACACGGTCGGCACCTACCTGCTGCTGCAGCGCACGCTGACCCGCGTCGTCATCGGCCTCGGGCTGCTGGGGCACGGCGCCAACCTGCTGCTGCTCCAGGCCGGCGGGCCGCCCGGCCGCGCCCCGTTCTCCGGCGCCGCCGGCACTGCCGGCGACGGCGTGGCCGACCCGCTGCCCCAGGCCATGGTGCTGACCGCCATCGTCATCACCTTCGGCGTCTCGGCGTTCCTGCTGGCGCTGGCGTACCGGTCGTGGGTGCTGACCGGTGACGACGAGGTGCAGGACGACGTCGAGGACGCCCGCATCGCCCGGCAGCGCCCCGACCGCCATGCGCACGCGCACCCGGAGGAGCTGTCGTGAGCACGCGCGTGCTGCTGCCGCTGCCCGTCGTGCTGCCGCTGCTGACGGCCGGGCTGTCCATCGTGCTGGCCCGCTACCAGCGGCTGCAGCGCCTGCTGTCGGTGCTGGTCCTCACGTCGGTCGTCGTCATCGCGGGCCTGCTCCTGCACACCGCCGACACGTCGGGCCCGGCGGTCGTCCAGCTCGGCGGCTGGGTCGCGCCGATCGGCATCTCCCTGGTGGCGGACCGGCTGTCCGCGCTGCTGCTGCTCGTGTCGGCGACGGTCCTGCTGGCGGTGCTGCTCTACGCGATCGGCCAGGGCGTCGCCGACGGGCGGCGCTCGCCGCTGGCGGTGTTCCACCCCTGCTACCTGGTCCTCGCCGCCGGGATCTCGATGGCCTTCCTGACCGGCGACCTGTTCAACCTGTTCGTCGCCTTCGAGGTCATGCTCGTCGCCTCGTACGTCCTCATCACCCTGGACGGCGGCGCCGCCCAGGTGCGCGCCGGCATGACGTACGTCGTCGTGAGCCTGCTGGCCTCGGTGCTGTTCGTGACGGCGATCGGGCTGGTCTACGCGGCGACGGGGACGGTCAACATGGCCGACGCCGCCGAGCGGCTGCAGGACGTCCCGGACGGCGTGCGCCTCGTGCTCGGGCTGGTGCTGCTCGTCGTGTTCGGCATCAAGGCCGCGGTCTTCCCGCTGTTCTCGTGGCTGCCCGACAGCTACCCGACGGCGCCGTCGCCGGTCACTGCGGTGTTCGCCGGCCTGCTGACCAAGGTCGGCGTCTACGCGATCCTGCGGACGCAGACGCTGCTGTTCCCCGACAGCGAGGTCATCTCGCAGGTGCTGCTCGTCCTCGCCGTCCTGACGATGGTCGTCGGGATCCTCGGCGCGCTGGTGCAGGACGACCTCAAGCGGCTGCTGTCGTTCACGATCGTCAGCCACATCGGCTACATGCTGCTCGGCCTGGGCCTGGCGTCGAAGGCGGGACTGGCCGGCGCGATCCTCTACACCGTCCACCACATCGTGGTGCAGACGACGCTGTTCCTCGTCGCCGGCCTGGTCGAGCGGCGCGGGGGGACGTCGTCGCTGCGGCTGTCCGGCGGCCTGCAGCACGTCGCGCCGCTGCTGGCCGTGCTCTACCTGCTGCCTGCGCTCTCGCTCGCCGGGATCCCGCCGCTGTCGGGGTTCCTCGCCAAGCTCGGACTGCTGCAGGCCGGCGTGGCCGACGGCGGTGTGCTGGCGATGGTCGCCGTCGCCGCCGCGGTCGCGACCAGCCTGCTCACCCTGTACGCCGTCGGTCGCGCGTGGAGCGAGGTCTTCTGGGGCCCGGTCGCCGACGTCGTCGCCGACCCCGACCGCAGCGACTCCGTCGACGTCGGGACGGCGCGCACGCCCCGGCTCATGGTCGGGGCGGCGGCCCTCGCCGTGGTCGGCGGGCTGGCGATCACGGTCGTCGCTGGGCCCCTGTACGGGCTGTCGGCGCGCGCGGCCGACGACCTCGTCACGCCGTCCCGCTACGTCGAGGCGGTGCTGCGGTGAGGCGGCTGCCGCTGGTGCTGTGGCTGACGGCCGTCTGGGTCGGGCTGTGGGGTTCCCTGACCGTCGCCAACGTCGCCGGCGGGCTCGCGATCGCGCTGGTGCTGGTGCGCTCGCTGCCGCTGACCGACGTGCCGGACCGCGCGGTCGTGGAGCCCGTCGCGCTGCTGCGCTTCGCGGGGTACTTCCTCGTCGACCTCGTCCGGTCGTCGGTGCAGGTGACGCTGCTGGTCCTGCGTCCTCGGCTGCAGCTGCGCCAGGCGGTCGTGGCGGTGCCGGTGCTCGGCGCGTCCGACTCGCTGCTGACGCTGCTCGCCAACGCCATCTCGCTCACCCCCGGGACCCTCACCCTCGAGGTCGACCGGCCCGCGTCCACCCTCTACGTGCACGTCATCGACGTCGGCGACGACCTCGACGCCGTCCGGGCCGACCTCGCGGCGGTCGAGCGGCTGGCGATCCTCGCCGTCGGCTCGCGGGACTGCCGCCGTGGCCTGGCGGGGGAGGGGCGCGCATGAGCACCGTCGGGACCCTCTGCCTGCTGGGCCTGGTCGCCGCCGCCCTGCTCACCCTGGTGCGGCTGGTGCGGGGCCCGTCGGTGCCCGACCGCATCGTCGCGCTCGACGTGCTCGTCCAGATCGTCGTCGCGGGCATCGCCGTCGCAGCCGCGGTCACCCGCGACGGCACCTACCTGGCGGTGCTGGTGGCGGTGTCGCTGCTCGGCTTCGTCGGCACGGTGACGGTGGCCCGGTTCGTCGAGCGGCGCGGCTCGTGAGCGCCCTCGACGTCGTCAGTGCCGTGCTCCTGCTGGCGGGCGTCTTGTTCTCGGTCGTGGCCGGGATCGGGCTGGTGCGGCTGCCCGACGTCTTCAGCCGGATGCACGCCGCCACCAAGCCGGCGACCCTCGGGCTGCTGCTGATCCTGCTCGGCACGGCACTGCGGGTCGACAGCGGCGGTGACGTCGCCAAGCTCGTGCTCGTCGGCGCGTTCACGTTCCTGACCGCACCGGTCGGTGCGCACGTGCTGGGGCGCTCGGCCTACCGGTCGGGCGTCGGCGGCCTCGACGAGCTGGTCGTCGACGAGCTGCGCGACCCGCAGTGACCCGGACTCGATCCACCCGCGGAGGGACGAGAGCGGACGACGCAGGGCATGGTGCGCGCATGCGCCTCGAGCAAGGTGCGCGAGGGTGGCGCCTGCACCCGCGACCTCGGCGGGCTCGGCTCGGGGGTGCACTCCACCGGCGGGTGCACCACGTCGATGCAGGTCCCGAACAGGGAGCGCGTCCACCGCAGCTGCCACAGGCGCGACGGTGGCCGCTGGTGGACCCCGAGCTTCATGCGCTGCAACGCCTGACGGTCGTCAGGAGCGGCGCAGCCTCGGGTCGAGCGCGGCCACGACGACGTCCGCCAGCGCGGTCGCGACGATGACCAGCACGGCCACGAACCTCAGGATGCCGACGACCAGGCTGCGGTCGCGCGCGCCGATCGCGGTGAACAGCAGCCCCCCGATCCCGGGCGCCCGGAACACGCCCTCGACGATGACTAGGCCGGTGATGAGCTGGCCGAGGGTCGCCGCGAGGAAGGTCGCGACGGGGATCAGCGACGGCCGCGTCGCGTGCACCGCCGTGATCCGCCAGTCGGGGATGCCGCGAGCCCGGGCGGCCGTGCTGAACGGCGCGCGCAGCGCCACCCGCCGCTCGCCCTTGAGCAGCACCGCGACGTAGCCGGTCGACAGCGCCGCCAGCGACAGCACCGGCAGGACGTAGGACTCCGGCCCCGACGTCAGCCCGGCCACCGGCAGTAGTCGCAGCTCGACGCCGAGCACGGTGCGCGACACGAACGCCGCCACCAGCACCGGCGTCGCCACGAGCAGCAGCCGCCGACGCGTCGAGCAGCCGTCCCGGCCAGGTCCCGGCGCGGGTCGCGGCGACCGCGCCGGCCAGCGTCCCGGCGACGGCCTGCACGAGCAGGGCCAGGCCCAGGACGACCGCACTGGTGGGGAGCGCGCCGCGCACCAGTGCCGACACCGGCACGCCGGGCTCGGGCCGTCCGAACGGGTCACGCGGCAGGCTCGACCCGAGCTCACCGGTCAGCACGTCGCGCACGTAGAGCAGCTACTGCACCGGCAGCGGGCGGTCGAGCCGCAGCTGTTGCTCGACCGCGGCGTAGGCCTCGGGCGAGGACTGGCGGAACCCGAACAGCGCGCGCACCGGGTCACCCGGCAGGACCGAGATGGCGAACCAGATGAAAGTGAGCGCCACGACCAGCGTCAGCGCCGCCTGCGCGAGCCGCGAGACGACGAAAGCGGGTCATGGGCCAGGATCCCACCATGCCCAGGGCCCTCAGCGTCTTCCGGAGCCGGGCGGCCCGGCACGCGTCGCCGGCGCGGGGACGACGTGTCCGGCTCGGGGCGGCGGTGCCGGCCGGGATCCTGCTGGCACTGCTGGTCGTCGCGCTGCTGCCGGGGGCCTTCGCGCCCGGCGACCCCGAGTCCTGCGCCCTGTCGAGGTCGCTCGAGGGCCCGAGCCTCGCGCACCCCTTCGGCTTCTCGGTCTTCGGCTGCGACTACCTGACCGACACCCTCTGCGCCGCCCGCACGTCGCTGACCGTGGCGGCGCTGTCGGTCACCGGGACCGTCGCGATCGCGCTGCTGCTCGGCTCGCTGGCCGGTTTCTGCGGCGGCTGGGTCGATGCCCTCACCAGCCGCGCGACCGAGGTCTGGACGGCGGTGCCGCTGCTGCTCGCAGCGATCGTCGTGCTGTCGGCCCTGGAGACGCGTGGCGTCATGTCGGTCTCGCTGGTGCTGGTGCTGGTGCTGTTCGGCTGGCCGGCGATGGTGCGGCTGCAGCGGGCGGGCGTGCTGGCGGCCAGCGCGCAGGACTACGTGACCGCCGCCGGCGCGCTCGGTGCCTCGCCGTCGCGGGTCCTCGTCCGGCACGTCCTGCCCAACGCCGTCCGTCCGCTGCTGGGCTACGCCAGCGCGTACGCCGGGCTTGTCATCGGCGTCGAGGCGACCCTGACCTACCTCGGGGTCGGGCTGCAGCAGCCGGTGCTGTCGTGGGGGCTGCAGCTGCTGCAGGCGCAGAACCGGCTGGCGCAGGCGCCGCACCTGGTCGTCCCCGCCGGGTTCCTGGTCCTCGCCGTCGGCAGCCTGGTCGTGCTCGGGCAGCAGGCCCGCGACCCCCTCGAGCGCTGACCGTTTCCCTCCTGCGGCGCAGGGGAGAGGGTCGGCCATGAGAGCAGTCACCTGGCAGGGCAAGCGGGACGTCAGCGTCGAGCAGGTCCCCGACCCGACGATCGTCGAGCCCACCGACGCGATCGTGCAGGTCACTACGACTGGCATCTGCGGCAGCGACCTGCACCTGTACGAGCCGCTGGCGGCGTTCATGGCAAAGGGCGACGTGCTCGGCCACGAGACGATGGGCGTGGTCGTCGAGGTGGGTGGCCAGACCGGTGACCTGAGCGTCGGCGACCGCGTCGTCGTCCCGTTCCAGATCTCCTGCGGCCACTGCTGGATGTGCACGCGCGGGCTGCCGACGCAGTGCGAGACGACCCAGGTGCGCGAGCACGGCAAGGGCGCGCAGATCTTCGGCTACTCCGAGCTGTACGGGCAGGTGCCGGGCGGGCAGGCCGAGTTCCTGCGCGTGCCCCAGGCGCAGTTCACGCACGTCAAGGTGCCCGACGGCCCGCCGGACGACCGCTTCGTCTACCTCTCCGACGTCCTGCCGACGGCGTGGCAGGCGGTGCAGTACGCCGCGGTCCCGGACGGCGGCACCGTCGTCGTGCTCGGCCTCGGGCCGATCGGCGACATGGCCTGCCGCATCGCGCAGCACCAGGGCGTCCGGGTGATCGGCGTCGACCTGGTGCCGGAGCGGCTGCAGCGCGGTCGCGTCCGCGGCTACGAGGTGCTCGACCTGTCCGAGCACGAGGACGACCTCGGCGACGTCGTGCGGGGGCTGACCGACGGCCGCGGCCCCGACTCCGTGGTCGACGCCGTCGGCCTCGAGGCGCACGGCTCGCCGGTGAACAGCCTGGCGCACAAGGCCGTCGGGCTGCTGCCGGACGCGATCGCCAAGCCGATGATGGAGAACGTCGGGACCGACCGGCTCGGCGCGCTGTACTCGGCGATCGACCTCGTCCGCCGCGGCGGGACCATCTCGCTGTCCGGCGTGTACGGCGGCGCGGCCGACCCGATCCCGATGCTGACCCTGTTCGACAAGCAGGTGCAGCTGCGGATGGGCCAGTCGAACGTGAAGCGCTGGGTGCCCGACATCCTGCCGCTGCTCACCGACGACGACCCGCTCGGCGTCGACGACTTCGCCACCGACCGGGTGCCGCTCGAGCAGGCGCCGGAGATGTACCGCGCCTTCCAGGAGAAGCAGGACGGCGTCGTCAAGGTGCTGCTCAAGCCCTGACCCCTGTCGCCACCACCCCGCCCGAACTGTTCGCTTCCGGGCCGCCGGCTGACGGTTCGGGCGGGGTGGTGCGCACCACCCCGCCGGAACCGTTTCCCTTCGGGGGTCCTCGCTCACCGTTCGAGCGGGGTAGTGCTGGGTCGGAGCTCCGCGCTCAGCCGGTGGTGAGCGCCGCCATCTGGTCGTCGATCGTCTTGACCACCGTCGGGTCGGCCAGCGTCGTGACGTCACCGAGCTCGCGGCGCTCGGCGATGTCGACGAGCAGCC
>JAOPVV010000340.1 GCA_025966005.1 Frankiales bacterium | reverse complement strand
GCGCGACGGCGCGTGGTGGGCCTACCGCCTGCACGACCCGGAGCACGGCCGCGACGGGGCGTCTGCGCTGCGCTGCGCCGTCACCGACGGCGGCTACGCGCTGTACTCGCAGACGGCGCGCTGGTCCGACGGGGTGCCGTCCGGCACCGTGACGGTCCGCGAGCTGGTCGCCGTCGACGAGCCGGCCCGCGAGCGGCTGTGGCGCTTCCTGCTCGACCTCGACCTCATGGGCGAGGTCGTCTGCCGCTCCGTCGCGGTCGACGACCCGCTGCTGCAGCTGCTGGCCGAGCCGCGGGCCGCGCGCTCGCGCCTGTCGGACGACCTGTGGGTGCGGCTGGTCGACGTCGGCGCCGCCCTGTCGAGCCGGCGGTACGCGGCCGACGTCGACGTCGTGCTGGAGGTCCAGGACACGCTGTGCCCGTGGAACGCCGGCCGCTGGCGGCTGACCGGCGGCCGCGCGGGGGCGGCCTGCGTCCCCGACGACAGCCCGGCCGACCTGGTCCTGGACGTCACCGACCTCGGCGCCGCCTACCTCGGCGGGACCGCGCTCAGCTCGCGCCGGGCGACGGTGCAGGAGCGGACGCCGGGAGCGCTGGCGCGGGCGAGCACCGCCTTCGGGCCCCTGGACGCCGCCCCGTGGTGCCCGATGGTGTTCTGAACCGGGTCAGGCCGGCTGGCAGGTGGGGCACCAGAACAGGTTGCGGGCCACCATCAGCTGGGTGCGCACCTCCGTGCCGCACCGCCGGCAGGGCAGGCCGTGGCGGCGGTAGACGTAGGTCCGGTCGTCGCGGCGGGCCGGACCCGTCCGCCGGTGACGGTCCTCGCGCTCGGTCGTGGTGATGCTCCCGGCGCGGACCCCCGCCCGCAGCAGCAGCCGGGTCTCCTCCCACATCAGCTCCCAGATCCGCTCCGGCACCTCGCGCCCGGGCCGGAACGGCGACAGCCCGGCGCGGAACAGCACCTCGGCGCGGTAGACGTTCCCGATGCCCGCCAGCACCGACTGGTCCATCAGCAGCGCGCCGATGGCCTGCCGGCTGGCGCAGATCCGGGCCCAGGCCCGGTCCGGGTCGGCGTCCTTGCGCAGCGGGTCGGGGCCGAGCCGGGCCAGCACGGCGTCGCGGTCGGCGGGGGTGAACAGCTCGCACGCCGTCGGCCCGCGCAGGTCGAGCCAGTCGTCGTCGGCGACCAGCCGCAGCCGCAGCGCGCCCCGCGGCTCGGGGGCCGGGCCGGTGCCGACCGTCCACTTCCCGTACAGCCCGAGGTGGACGTGCAGCAGCACGTCGCCCTCGAAGCCGTAGAACAGGTGCTTGCCGTACGGCTCGATCTGCTCGACGACGCGGCCGGTGAGCATCTCGGCGCCCGTGGAGAACCGGCCCTGCGGACTGCCGGCCGACACGGGGCGTCCGACGAGCAGCGGCTTATGGTCACGGGCGAGGCGGTGGATCGTGTGGCCCTCGGGCAAGGGGCTCCTTCGGAAGGGGACGTCGTGGGGAAGTCTGCGGGACCATCGCGCCCCACGCAGCCGGACGACCCGCTGAGGGGCATCGTCGGCTCCGGCGGCTCGCGCGTCTCGCTCGACGCCGCGACCCGCGCCCGGGAGGTGTCGGCACCGACGGCCGACGACCTGGCCGCCGCCGAGCGCGCGGTGGTGCTGAAGCGGGCCCACCGCTGAGCGGTCCTGCCTAGAGAGGCGGGAGCTCGCCGGACCGCTCGTAGTCGGTGAGCATCGCGATGCGGCGGGTGTGCCGCTCGTCGCCGCTGTACGGCGTGCTCAGGAAGGCCTCGAGCAGCCGCAGGGCGGTGGCCTCGGCGTGCATCCTGGCGCCCAGGCTGACGACGTTCGCGTCGTTGTGCTGGCGTCCGAGCTCGGCCGTCTCCACGCTCCAGGCGAGCGCGCAGCGCACGCCGTCGACCTTGTTCGCCGCGATCGCCTCGCCGTTGCCCGAGCCGCCGATGACGACTCCGAGGCTGCCGGGGTCGCCCGCGACGCCCTCGGCCGCGCGCAGCACGTAGGGCGGGTAGTCGTCGACGGCGTCGTACTGCTCCGGGCCGTGGTCGACCGGCTCGTGGCCGAGTTCGACGAGGCGACGGGAGACCGCCTGCTTGAGCTCGAAGCCGGCGTGGTCGGAACCGAGGTGGACGCGCATGCGCTCAGTCTGCCGGACGCCGCCTGCGGCAGGATCGCCGGATGCCACCCCGCGTGCTCGGCGTCGACGGGTGCCCCGGCGGCTGGGTCGGCGCTCTCGTCGTCGGCGACCGGGTCAGCTGGCACACCGGCGACTTCGCCTCGCTGCTGGCCCTCGACGCCGACGTCGTCGCGGTCGACGTCCCGATCGGCCTGCCGGACGGGGCCGAGCGGCGCCGGGCCGACGTCGAGGCCAGGGCCCTGCTCGGCGCCCAGCGGTCGTCGGTGTTCTTCGTCCCGCCGCGGGTCGTGCTCGACGCTGCGACCCAGGCCGAGGCGACGCTGCTCTCCCGCGGCGCGGGCTCGGTCGGCGTGAGCATCCAGACCTTCTACGTCCTGGACAAGGTCGCCGAGGTCGACGCCCTGCTGCGCGCCGCCCCCGACCCGCGGGTCGTCGAGGTCCACCCGGAGTGCTCCCTGCGCCGGCTCGGCGGCGTCGCGCTGCCGCCCAAGCGCACGGTCGCCGGCCGCGACGCCCGCCTCGACCTGCTGCGCACCTGGCTGCCCGGCCTGGCCCTGCCGGCCCCCCTGCCCGGACGGGCCCGTCCCGACGACTGCCTCGACGCCGTCGCCTGCGCCTGGACCGGCGCCCGCTGGCTCGCCGGCACCGCCGAGGTCCTCGGCGACGAGACCGACGCCGAAGGCCTCCGCATGCGCATCGTCGTCTGACAGGCCAGAACGACAGGACGAAGCCGTCCAGCAGACCGCAGCGCGGGCACGAGGCGGCGGAGGCACCGCGGGGCGGCAGACCGCAGCGGGCGAGCGCCAGCGGCCCTGGTCCCGAGCGTCCGGTGCCGCAGCGGCACAGGACCCGAGGAGCCCTACAGCTGGAGCGACTTCACCTCGAGGAACTCCTCGAGCCCGTACTCCCCGAGCTCGCGCCCGTTGCCGCTCTGCTTGTACCCGCCGAACGGCGCCAGCGGGTTGAAGCGCCCGCCGTTGACGTCGACCATCCCGGTGCGCATCCGGCGGGCGACGGCGACGGCCCGGTCCTGGTCGCCGGAGAAGACCCCGCCCGACAGGCCGTACGGGGTGCCGTTCGCGATGGCGACCGCGTCGTCCTCGCTGTCGTACGGGATCACGGCGAGCACCGGCCCGAAGACCTCCTCCTGCTCGACCCGCGAGCCGGGGACGACGCCGCCGAGCACGGTCGGCCGGACGTAGTAGCCCTTGTCGAGGCCCTCCGGCCGCTCGGGGCCGCCGACGACGACGGTCGCGCCGTCCGCGACGGCCTGCTCGATGAAGCCGACGACCTTCTTGTACTGGTTGGCGTTGGCCAGCGGTCCGATGCGGGTGCCGTCGTCGGTGGGAGCGCCGACCGGGTACTTGGCGGCGGCGTCCTCGATGAGCGAGATCGCCTCGTCGTACCGCGCTGCGGGCACGAGCATCTGGGTCCAGGCGGTGCAGGTCTGGCCGGCGTTGATGAAGCAGTTGGCCAGGCCGATCTTGACGGCCTTGCCGAGGTCGGCGTCGTCGAGCACGACGAAGGCGCTCTTGCCGCCGAGCTCGAGCGCGACCTTCTTGACGGTGCCGGCGGCCACGGCCATGACGCGCTTGCCGGCCGCCGTGGAACCGGTGAACGAGACCATGTCGACGTCCGGGTGCTCGGCGATGGCTTCCCCGACGACGGGGCCGAGCCCGGTGACCAGGTTGAAGACGCCCGCGGGCAGGCCGACCTGCTCGAAGACCTCCGCGAGCGCGAACGCCGACAGCGGCGCGACCTCGGACGGCTTGAGCACGACGGTGCAGCCGGCGGCCAGTGCGGCGGCGACCTTGGCCACCACCTGGTGCAGCGGGTAGTTCCACGGCGTGATGGCGCCGACGACGCCGATCGGCTCGCGCACGACGAGCGAGTTGCCGATGCGCTGCTCCCACGGCAGCTCCCCGACCAGGTGCTCCATCGACGCGAAGTCCATGATCGGCAGGCCGGTCTGCACCATCATCGAGAACTTGATCGGCGACCCGAGCTCCTGGGAGATCAGGCCGGCGAGCTCCTCCTGGCGCTCCTGCAGCTCGAGA
>JAOPVV010000326.1 GCA_025966005.1 Frankiales bacterium | reverse complement strand
CTCGCCGTGGTGGCCGCGGGGCTGGTGGTGTCGCACGCCCTGCTGGTCGCGCCGGCGCTCGGCGTCGTCGACGTGCCGGCCGGGGCCGACCGGGCTCCCCGGCTGCGGGTCGTCACGGCCAACCTCTACGTGCTCAACCCCGACCCGGAGCGGGCCGGACGCGCCCTGCGCGCGCTGCGTCCGGACGTACTCGTCGTGCCCGAGCTCAGCGCCCGTGGGCTCGCCGGCCTCACGGCGGCCGGACTGCTCGCCGACCTGCCGTTCTCGGTCACGGCCACCGCGACCCGCGACGAGACCGTGGGGCTGTTCAGCCGGCTGCCGCTGACCGACGTGTCGACCCGGCTGGTGGGCGGTCGCGCGCTCCCCCGGGCCAGCGTCGACGTCGAGGGCACGCGTGTGCGGCTGCTCGCGGTCCACCCGCTGCCGCCGATCTCGGTGTTCGAGGGGCTGTGGCGCACGGCGCTCGACGACCTGCGCGACGAGGTGCGCGACCTCGACCAGGCGGCGGTCGTCGTGGGCGACTTCAACGCCGACCGCGACCACGCCCGCTTCCGTCGGCTGCTCACGAACGGCCTGCGCGACGCCCACGACGACCGCGGGCGCGGGCTGGCCCGCACCTTTCCGGCCTCACTGCCGCTGCTCCAGCTCGACCACGTCCTGGTGCGCGACGGTCGGGCGCAGCTGGTCGTGCGGGACGTCCGCGAGACCGACCTGCCCGGCAGCGACCACCTCGCGGTCGTCGCCGACCTGGCCGTGCTGGCGGGCTGACGGTCAGGCAGCGCCGCAGAGGGGCAGCGCCTCAGAACGCGAGCGCGCGAGCGGCGAAGCGACCGTCGCGCTCCTCCACGACCAGCGGCAGGCCGAACGCCCGCGACAGCAGCGGGGCGGTGAGGACCTCGCGCACCGGGCCGGCCGCGACGACCGCGCCGCGTGACAGCAGCAGCGCGTGGGTGGTGCCGACCGGCACCTCCTCGACGTGGTGGGTGACCAGCACGGTCGGCGGGGAGGCGTCGTCCTCGGCCAGCCGGGTGAGCAGGCGCAGCAGCGCCTCGCGCGCCCCGAGGTCGAGGCCGGCGGCGGGCTCGTCGAGCAGCAGCAGCTCGGGGTCGGTCATCAGCGCCCGGGCCAGCAGCACCCGCTTGCGCTCGCCCTCCGACAGGGTGCCGAAGCGCCGGGCCGCGAACGCGCGCAGACCGGTGCGGCTGAGCAGCTCCTGCGCCCGGGCGACGTCGCCGTCGTCGTAGCGCTCGTGCCAGCGGCCGAGCACGCCGTACGCCGCGGTGACCACGACGTCGAGCGCCTTCTCCTGCGGCGGCACGCGGTCGGCCAGCGACGAGCTCGACAGCCCGACGCGGGTGCGCAGCTCGCCCAGGTCGGTGTGCCCGAAGCGCTCGCCGAGCAGGTCGACGGTGCCGCTCGACGGGAACAGCGTCGCGCCCGCCACCTGCAGCAGGGTGGTCTTCCCGGCGCCGTTCGGTCCGAGCACGACCCAGCGCTCGCCCTCCTCCACCCTCCAGTCGACCCGGTCGAGCAGGGTCGCCCCGTCCCGGACGACGCCGACCCCGGACATCTGCAGCACGCTGTCGCTCATCGTCGGCGACGCTATCGGGCGCGTGCCTGGCACAGTGGGACGCATGGCCTACACCTGCTTCGACGTCGAGATCACCGACTCGGTCGCCCACGTGCGCGCGAACCGGCCGGCCGAGCTGAACACGATGACGGCCGCCTACTGGCGCGAGCTGCCGGAGATCGTCACCCGCATCAGCGACCAGGCCAGCGCCCGCGTCGTCGTGCTGTCCAGCACCGGCAAGCACTTCAGCGCGGGCATGGACCTGTCGGTCTTCGCGGAGGACGCGCTGGTCGGCCAGGACGCCGAGCTCGGCCGCAAGCAGGCCCGGCTGCGCAGCAACGTCGCCGTCCTGCAGTGGACCGCGACCGCGCTCGAGAAGGCGCGGGTCCCGGTGCTGGCCGCCTGCCAGGGCGGGGTCATCGGCGGTGCGGTCGACGTCGCGACGGCCTGCGATGTCCGCTACGCCAGCGCCGACGCGTTCTTCTGCGTCCAGGAGATCAACATCGGCATGACCGCCGACATCGGCACGCTGCAGCGGCTGGGGTCGTGCGTGCCCGAGGGCTTCGCCCGCGAGATGGCCTACACCGGACGGCGGGTGTCCGCGGCTCGGGCCTACGAGGTCGGGCTGGTGTCCGAGGTCTTCGCCGACCACGACTCGCTCGTCTCCGGCGTGCTCGAGATCGCGAAGGAGATCGCCTCCAAGTCGCCGCTGGCGGTCTGGGGCACCAAGGTCGCGATGAACCACGCCCGCGACCACGCGGTCGACGAGTCGCTCGAGCACATGGCGACGTGGCAGGCCGGCATGTTCCAGCCCGCCGACATGGTCGAGGCCTTCACCGCCAAGGCCGAGAAGCGGCCGGCCGTGTTCCCCGACCTGCTGCCCGCGCCGAAGGGCCTGTGAAGCGGCACCTGTGACAGGTTGTCCCGTCGCCGCACGGCGGCCCTGACCAGGGAGTGGACATGAGCGAGGTCATCGGGATCGTCGACATCGTCGCGGCGGACGGCAGGGCCGACGAGGTCGTCGCCGCCTTCGAGGAGTGCATCCGGCAGACCCACCAGGAGGAGGGCTGCCTGACGTACGCGCTGCACCGCGACGCGGCGAACCCGAACCACTTCGTGCACGTGGAGCGCTGGCGGTCGCAGGCCGACCTCGACGAGCACATGACCAAGCCGTACGTCGCCGCGCTGTTCGCCGTCGCCGGCACCCCCGGCATGCTGGCCCAGCCGCCCCAGCTCACCTTCGCCGGCTCGCTGGCCCTGGGCGACCCGGCCAAGGGCTCGCTCTCGCCGCACCCCGCACTCTGACGGGGTACGCCGGCGACTCCCCCGTCGGAGTGCGGGGCCTCCGCGGCCGCACACGCGCACGACCGCGGCCCGTCGCACACGGCCGCGGGTGAGGCGACGGACCGGCTGGGCCCTCCCGCGTCAGCGTGCGGCAGCGGTCGCTGTCGAGCGGCCCGGCCGGGAGTGCCGCAGCGTGATGCTCATCCGGGCGCCGCTCGCGGACCTCTCGCGGGGGACGGTGTGGTGCCACTCGTGCTGGCACGCACCGCCCATGACGATCAGGTCGCCCTCGCCCGGGGCGTAGCGGCGGACCACCGGGCCGCCGGTCGCGGGACGCAGCAGGAACGACCGGCGGGCCCCGAGCGAGACGGTGAGGACCAGCGGGTCGCGCAGCACCTTGCGGACGGTGTCGGCGTGCCAGGCCACCGCGTCCGAGCCGTCGCGGTAGAGGTTCACCAGGCAGCTGTCGATCGCGACGCCGTACCGCTCCGACAGCGGGTCGGACAGCTCGCGGACCTCCGGAGGCAGCTCGGCCCCGGTCGACCAGCTCGCGACGAGCCGCGGCTCGAGGACCTCCCGCTCCCACATCTCGCGGGTGCGCTGCTGCCAGGGCGCGATCTCCAGCAGCCGGTCGAACAGCGCCGCGTGGTCGGGGACCCAGCCCGGGACGACGTCGATCCAGGAGCGCTCGTCGAGCGGCTCGTGGCGCAGCCCGTCGAACGACAGCCGCTCCCGCGCGTCGAGGCCGTCGAACAGCGACCCCTGCCAGTGCACGTCCGGTCGTGCGCCCACGCCCTCCATGATGCGCCTCCCCGGTGACAGCCCCAGGATGACCGGGTGCCCGTCCTTCCGCCTCCCCCGACCGGTCCGGACGTCGTCGGCTGGGTGCGTGAGCACCTCGGGCACCTGGCGTGCGACGAGGTGCGGGCCTCGTCGGTCCGCGGCGGCCAGGCGGCTGCCGACGCCGCGCTCGCCGGCCTCGACGTGACCGGGTACGCCCGGCGGCGCAGCCAGGTGCTGCCGGAGTCGGCACGAGGCGCGACGCGGATGTCGCCGTACGTCCGGCACGGCCTGGTGACCCTGCCGCAGCTGTGGGAGGCCGTCGCCTCGGCGCCGGCGGCGGACCGGACGAAGTACCGAGACGAGCTGCTGTGGCAGGAGTACGCCCGGCACCTGTACGCCCGGCTCGGCGCCGAGCTCGGCCGGTCGCTGCGGGTCGAGCCGCCGGTGACCAGCACGGCCGACCCGTGGCCCACCCGGATGGCGTGCATGGAGCTCGTCGTCGGCGACCTCGAGCGCGACGGCTGGCTGGTCAACCAGACCCGGATGTGGCTGGCCTCGCAGTGGACCGTCCGCGGCGGCCGGGACTGGCGGGAGGGCGAGGACCTCATGTTCCGCCACCTGCTCGACGGCTCCCGCGCGGTCAACCGGCTCGGCTGGCAGTGGACGACCGGCGCCGGTTCGGCCAAGCCGTACGGCTTCTCGCGCTGGCAGGTCGGGAAGCGGGCACCCGGGCTGTGCCACACCTGCGCGCTCGAGAAGGCGTGCCCCGTACAGGAGTGGCCCGACGTCCGGGCGGGGTCGCGCCGGGAGCCTCCCGCCGGGCTGGCCGGCGGTCCGACCGACGGCGGCCCTGACCAGCCGCTCGTGACCGGCGAGCCGGAGGCGGTCTGGCTGACCGCCGAGTCGCTCGGCACCGAGGAGCCGGCCCTGCTGGCCCACCCGGACCTGCCCCGGGTGTTCGTCTTCGACGAGCCGCTGCTGACGCGGCTGCGGCTGTCGGGCAAGCGGCTGGTGTTCCTCGCCGAGGCGCTCGCCGAGCTCGACGCCGAGGTGCGGCTCGGTGACCCGGTCGTCGAGCTCGCGGGACGACCGCTGGCCGTCACGTCCGCGCCCGTCCCCGGCTTCCGGCGTCGCAGCGCCGCGCTCGATGTCGCTGCGCTGCACCCGTGGCCGTGGCTGCGCCGGCCCGGCTCCGGGTCGCTGCGCTCGTTCTCCGCCTGGCGCTGAGGCCTAGGGGGCCTCGGGCTCGGTGACGTCCGCGACCGTGGCGCCGAGGTGGGCGAGGGCCGCGTCGGCGTGCACGGCGACGGCCACGCCGTGCGAGCCGGCCCCGAGGGTGATGCGCCGTCCGAGCAGGCGCTCGTCGGCGACGACCGGCAGCGAGCCGGTCGCACCGAACGGCGTGATGGTGCCGCGCTGGTAGCCGGTCACGGCGAGCGCGGTCTCGGCGTCCGGCATCGACAGCCGCGAGACGCCCAGCAGCGCCCGGAGCTTCGGCCACGAGATCGTCCGGTCGCCGGGGACGAGCACCAGCAGGTGGTCGTCCTCCCCGCGCCGCACCACCATGGTCTTGACGACGTCGGCGGGCTCCACGCCGCGCGCGTCGGCCGCTTCGGCCAGGCTGCGGACCGGCCCGTGGCGCAGCACGTCGTGCGCCAGTCCGGAGGCGCGGACGGCAGCCAGGGCGGTGTCCTCGGTCACGGTGCGCAGTCTGCCCCGGCGTGTCGCGCGGAAGCCGGACGTCCCCCAGACTGTTGTACGCAGCGGCGCCCCTGAACTGCAGGACCGGCGCCAGAAGTCGGGAGGACCTGCATGAAGCAGGACCGCACGGACACCGGCGTCGCCAGCATCACCTCGGCGCGTCTGAGCCACACCGACGACATCGCCCTTCGCCAGCGGCGGTACGTGATGACGCAGAGCCTGCGCGTCCTGTGCGTGGTCCTCGCGACGGCGCTGCCCGTCCCGCTCGCCTGGAAGGGCGTGCTGATGTTCGGCGCCGTCGCCCTGCCGTGGTTCGGCGTCGTGATGGCCAACGCCGGCCCGACCGTCTCGCGCAGGCACCGGCGCGCCGCCACACCGGCTCCCGTGGCCGCCGAACCGGTGCGGCTCGCGATCGAGCCCGGTCGCGTCATCGACGCGGAGCGCTGAGCCAGCCGCCCTGGCGGACCCCGGTGCCGGTCGGCGCCGGCGCCCGGCCGGGCTACTCCTTGGCCCGCTTGGCCTCGGCCTTGGCAGCCTGCTTGAACGCCCGCACCTTGAGCAGCGACTCCTGGTCGACGACGTCGGCCACCGAGCGCGTCGCGCCGTCGTCGCCGTAGGAGCCCGCCGCGTCGCGCCAGCCGCCGGGCCGGACCCCGAGCTGCTTGCCGAGCAGCGCCACGAAGATGCGCGCCTTCTGGTCGCCGAAGCCGGGCAGCTCCTTGAGCCGGCGCAGCACCTCCGCGCCGCTGTCGACGCCGGTCCAGATCGCCGCGGCGTCGCCGTCGTAGTGCTCGACCAGGAAGCGGCACAGGTCCTGCACGCGCCCGGCCATCGAGCCGGGGAAGCGGTGGATCGCCGGTGGCTGGGCGAACAGCTCCGGGACGTCGGCCCGCTCGGCGATGAGCCGCGCGTCGAGGTCCTGGCCGATCCGCTGCTTGAGGACGTACGGCCCCTTGAAGGCCTTCTCCATCGGGATCTGCTGGTCCAGGAGCATCCCGAGCAGCAGCGCCAGCGGGTCCTGCGCGAGCAGCGCGTCGGCGTCGGGGTCCTGGGCGAGCTGCAAGGTGGTGGTCACGTCGACCATCGTGCCGGACGCCGCAGCACGCGCAAGCCGCCGCCCGCGAACGGCCTTGTGGGCGTCGGGGCCAGGTCTAGCGTCGGACGGTGCCGCACCTGCCCGACGCGCGGGCCCGGCCCGGGACGCGCGTCGCCGAAGGGCCCGCCGCCACGTCCGGCAGCGCGGCCCTCAGCGGCCTGCGGAGCGCGACGACAGCGCGCGACGACGGAGGAGGTCGTCATCGGCCAGGCACGAGAGGTCATGGACCGGCTCACCGCGGCGATGACCAGCAACGACGAGAAGGCCCTGCGCGAGCTGTACGCGGCGGACGCCGTCGGTGACAGCCCGGACCTGGCCGGCTCGAGGGCGGCGCCGCGCTCGTCGAGTACATGATCACGTTCAAGCAGGCGTTCCCGGACGCGCCGTACGAGCCGGTCTCCCAGCTCGAGAGCGGTGACGTCGCGGTCGACGAGGGCTACCTGGCCGGCACCCACACCGGAGTGCTCTCCACACCCGAGGGCGACGTCGCACCGACCGGCAGGAGCCTGCGGCTGCGCAGCTGCGACGTCCTGACGGTGAAGGGCGGCAAGGCGGTCTCGCACCGCTTCTACTTCGACCAGCTCGACCTCGTGACCCAGCTCGGCCTCCCGACGGACACGACCGTCGTCCTGCCGGACGCGCAGCGCACCCCGGCTCCGGCCCGCTGAGCCGCCCGCGGGGCGCGGGAGCCGTCAGGTCGCGGCGAGGTGCTGGTGGACCAGCGTCACCGCCAGCGCCCCTTCGCCGACGGCCGGGGCGACCCGCTTGACCGACCCGCGCCGGACGTCGCCGACCGCGAACACGCCGGGGGTGCTGGTCTCGGGCATCGCGGCATCGCGGCAGGGCGGTCGAGCGGCCAGGGCGGCTGGGCGTCGGCGGCCTCGAGGTCGCGTCCGGTCAGCACCAAGCCCCACCGGTCGGTGGCCAGCGTCCCCCGCAGCCAGTCGCTGCGGGCTCGCTGCCGATGAGCACGAACAGCAGCCCGCGCTCGCGCGTGCGCTCCCCCGTGTCCAGGTCCTCCAGGACGAACTCGTCGGGCAGGTCCTCGCCGGTGCCGCCCACCACCTGCACCCGGTAGCGCAGCTCGACGTTGGGCAGCGCCTCGAGCTCCCTGAGCAGGTAGTCCGACATCGTCTCGGCCGGGCTCGCCCGCCGGACCAGGATCGAGACGCGGTCGGCGTACCGGGACAGGTGCACCGCCGCCTGCCCGGCCGAGTTGCCGCCGCCCACGACCAGGACGTGCCGGCCGCCATCGCGGGGGCCTCGCTGACCGGCGCGCCGTAGTAGACGCCGCGCCCCTGCAGCGCCTCCAGCTCGGGGACGCCGAGGCGGCGCCAGCTCGCCCCGGTCGCGACGACGACCGTGCGGGTGCACCGACGTGCCGTCGCTGAGCGACAGCACGTGCGTGCCGTCCGGCTCGCTCGCTCGCTCGCCAGGGTCTGCGCGTGGCGCATGAAGCGGAACGTCGTGCCGAGCGCCCAGGCCCGCTGGTAGGCGCTGAACGCCAGCCGGTTCCCGGCTGACGCCGGTCGGGAAGCCGAGGTAGTTGGGGATGAGCGAGCTGGTCCCGGCCTGGCCGCCGACCGCCTCAACCTCGAGCACGAGGGTGTCCAGCCCCTCCGAGGCCGCGTACACCGCGGCGCCCAGCCCGGACGGGCCGGCGCCCACGACCACCACGTCGTGCACGGCCCCCTCCGGCAGCGGCGTCATCAGCCCGAAGGCCTTGACGATGTCGAGGTCGGTGGGGTCCTCGAGCACCGTGCGCTCGGGCGTGAAGCGCAGCACGACGACCGGCAGGCGCGGGCCGGCGAGGTCCAGGCCGGCCAGCACCTCCCGGCCGGCCGGCGAGTCGGCCTCGTAGAAGCCGAGCGGGATGCGGTTGCGGGTGAACAGGTCGCGCAGGTTCTCCGAGCGGGGCGACCAGCGCTCACCGACGACCCGCACCGCCTCGAAGCCGACACCGCCGGCCCGGGCGCCCCAGTCGTCGAGCAGCTCGCTCACGGCCCGGTGGAACTCGGTGTCGGCGACCGCCTCCGGCGCCAGCAGCCAGCGGTTCAGCTCCCCCACGGTCAGCGCGTGGAAGATCGGCTCGGCGGTCGACCAGTCCCCCCACCGCACCAGCGCGACGAGCATCGCGTCCGGGCACGTGGCGCGCAGGTCGCGCAGCAGCGCCAGTCCGTCGTCGGGCCCAGCGACGGCGACCAGGACCACGGCGGCCGGCCCCCCGTCCACGACATCACGCTGCACCGTCCGCGCCAGCGCGGGCAGGTCGGGGCAGGCCGTGACGCGGTAGTCGCATCCGTACCGGCGCAACAGCTCACCGCTGGTGCGGCTGCGCAGGTCCTCGTCGCGCGACAGCACCAGCAGGCTCCACCGCAGCGCCTGCGGGTCCGCGACGTCGCGCGGGCCGGGCACCTCGGCCGTGCGGGTCGACGGGTCCGTGGCTCCTGCGGTCTGATCGGTCCGGTGGCGGTCGGGGGCAGGGGCCGGGGCAGGCAATCGGGGCAGGAGCAGGGCTCGGTCGGGACGGCCCGGGCGCGCCTGGGCCGCCCAGGCCCCGGCCGCGCCGGTGGCGGCCACGCTGACCAGCAGCGCGGTGAGGGCCCAGGCGACCGGGCGCTCCCCGTCGACCGTCCCCGGGAAGCGCAGCAGCGCGACGAGCGCCGCGAGGCCGAAGACGGCGTAGGCGACGGTGGCCGTGCGCAGGCGTCGCAGGTCACCCGCGACGGCGGCGAGCCCCGTCGCGACCCCGAAGGCGAGCAGCCAGGCGGCCACGACCCGGGCGGTGAACGGGGTCAGGCGCCAGGGCCACAGCACGTCGCTCGTGCTCGGCCTGACGTACAGCGCCGCCCCGCCCACCATCAGCACGGACTGCACGGCCAGCGGCACCCGCAGCGGCACGGGGACGTGCCGCTGGGGCTCGGGGTCGGCCCCGGGCGCCCGCTCCTGCCGCACGATCACCAGCACCATCGCGACCGGCACGACCACGTACACGACCACCCAGAACCACGCGGCGAACGTCGCGACCGCGCCCGGGTCGTCGACGTGCAGCCGGTCCCGGTGCAGCAGCGTCGCGACCAGCGTGAGGACGGTGAAGACCAGGATCGTCAGGACCGGGATGCGGGAGTGGGCCCAGACCGGGTCGCGCAGCGACAGCAGCACCAGCACGCACCCGGCGAGGTAGCCGGCCCCCGGCAGGGCTGCCGTCAGCGGCGGCGCGGTCGTCCAGGCGAACAGCCGGTCGGTCTGCTCCGGCAGGACGAACAGCGTCAGGACACCGAGCCCTGTCAGCACGCTGAACGCCAGCAGCAGCACCCGCGTGGCCGGCATCGTCGGCCGGTGCTGAGCGTGCCGGTGGGTGCGTCCGGCGCTCGTCGGTGCCGGCTCCACCGCGCCCCCCTTCCCGTGACCCGTGACGCGGCCACCGAGTCCGTGCACCATGTCCCCGAGGGCGCTGTCACGGGGGTCCGGGCAGGTCCGCCGGTCCGGCACACCGCGGCACCGCCCGGGGAGGAGTCCCTGAGAAGCGCTGTGCCCGAGACGATCTCACCTGCCGCTGCCCTCGACTCGCCGGTGGGCATCCCCACGCACGACCGACGGCTGCGCGTGTTCGTGTCCTCCACGCTCGAGGAGCTGGCGACCGAGCGACGGGCCGTGCGCGACGCCGTGTCCCGCCTGCACCTGACGCCGGTCATGTTCGAGCTCGGCGCCCGGGCGCACCCTCCGCGAGAGCTCTACCGCGCCTACCTCGCGCAGAGCGACGTGTTCGTGGGCGTCTACGGCGACCGCTACGGCTGGATCGGACCGGACGCGGAGATTTCCGGGCTCGAGGACGAGCTGCGCCTGTCCGGCGACAAGCCGCGACTGCTGTACGTCCGGACCCCCGCGCCGGAGCGCGACCCGCGCCTGACGGCGATGATCGAGGGCATCTGGCAGGAGGGGCGGACCTCCACCACGCCGTACGGCAGTCCCGAGCAGCTGGCCGAGCAGGTCGCCGACGACCTGGCCGTCCTGCTCACCGAGCGGTTCG
>JAOPVV010000298.1 GCA_025966005.1 Frankiales bacterium | reverse complement strand
CCGCGCGCGGCCGCGTCCGCCGGCAGCCCGGAACCGCGGTCGGCCACCTCGACCTCGACCCGGTCCCCGACCGCCCCGACCCGCACCTCGAGCCCGGTCGCGTCAGGGGTGTGGGCGAACACGTTGCCCAGCAGCGCGTCGACAGCAGCGCCGAGGTCGGCGGCGGCGAGCCTGACGAGCAGCGGGCCGTCCGGCAGCGCGACGTCCCAGGGACGGTCCTGGTCCTCGGCGAGCACCGCCCAGAACGCGGCCCGCTCGGCGACGACGGCGACCGCGTCGCACGAGGCGTGCCCGCCCTCGCGCACCACCCGGCGCGCGCCGCGGATGACCTCGTCGACGGTGCGCTCGACCGCCGCGACGTCGGCTCCGAGCCGGGCGGCCTCGGCCGGGTCGCGCAGTCCCTCCGCGTCCAGCCGCAGCGCCGTCAGCGGTGTGCGGAGGCGGTGCGACAGGTCCGCGACCGACTCCCGCTCGGCGACGAGCAGCGCGTCGATCCGGCGGCCGAGCACGTTCACGGCGGCGCCGACCTCGCGCACCTCGGGCGGTCCGGCCGGCTCGACGCGGGCCGTCAGGTCGCCGGACGCGAGCCGGTGGGCGGCGCCGGCCAGCGCCGTCACGGGGCGCACGGTGCCGCGCGCCAGCCGATCGGCGACGAGCACGGCGACGACCAGCAGCCCGGCCCCGAGCCCGACGAGCGCCGCCACCGCGGGTCGGACTCCCCGGCGCAGCAGTGCTTCCGGGACGAAGGAGCGGACCACGGCCCGGCCGCTCCCGGTGTCGACCGGGACGTACACCTCCCGACCGCCCGGAGCGTCGGCGGTGAACGAGCGGCCGGAGCGGGCGAGCTCGTTGACCGGTCCGGCGGGGGCGCCGAGGACCGCTCCGTCGGGCAGGAACACCGTGACGTCGCGGGAACTGCCCGAGTCGAGCAGCGCGACGGCGGGCCCGAGCCGGTCCGGCTCGGTGACGGCGACCAGCACCGCGAGCCCCTGCGCCTCCTGCAGCGCCTGCGCCACCGCCCGGTCGGCGGCCAGCGTCGTGAGCAGCAGGGTCAACGGGAGCAGGAACGACACGACCACGAGCAGGGTCGTCGCCGCGACCAGCAGCGCCACCTGCCGCCTCACGGCGGCGGCACCAGCTTCACCCCGACCCCCCGCACGCTGTGGACGTAGCGCGGCGACGCCGCCGACTCGCCGAGCTTGCGGCGCAGCCACGACAGGTGGACGTCGACGGTCTTGTCGGCCCCGCCGTACGGCTGGTGCCAGACGTCGGCCAGCAGCTCCTTCTTGCTGACCACCGTCCCGGCGCGTGCGGCGAGGTGCGCGAGCAGGTCGAACTCGAGCCGCGTCAGGTCCAGCACCCGGCCGTCGAGCAGCGCCTCCCGCGACCGCGGGTCGACGCTGAGCCCGCCGACGACGAGCGCCGCCGCGGGCTCGCCGGGCCCGCCCCGGCGCAGGACGGCCCGGATGCGGGCATCCAGGTGCTCGGCGGCGAACGGCTTCACGACGTAGTCGTCGGCGCCGGCGTCCAGCGCCCGCACGGTCTCGCGCTCGTCGTCGCGGGCGGTGGCGACGATGACCGGCACGTCGCTGACCGCCCTCAGCATCGTCAGCAGCACGCACCCGTCGACGTCGGGCAGACCCAGGTCGAGCACGACCAGGTCCGGCCGGTCGTCGACGGCGGCCTGCAGCCCGGCCATGCCGGTCGCCTCGGTGCGGACGCCGTGCCCCCGCGCGGTGAGGGCGCGCGACAGCGCCGTCCGGATCGCCGGGTCGTCCTCCACCAGCAGCAGCTGCGGCACGCCCGGGACGCTAGCCCGTACAGGCTGTGATGCTGTCGTGGTGACCGAGCCCGAGCGCTCCGTGCGCGGCCCCCTGCTGCTGCTCGTCGTCTGGCTGGCCGGGGTGGTGGTCGCGACGTCGGTGGGGGTGCTGGCCGTGCGGCTCGTGGCCGAGCAGGTCGGCGACCCGGCCGTCCCCCCGCTCAGCGCCTCCGCGGCCGCCGCGGCGCCGACCCCGGGCCGCAGCGCGACCGGACCCGCTGGCTCCACCGCCCCGTCGGTGACGGCGGACCCGTCACGCCCCGCGGCCGCCGGGACGGCGGCGTTCCGCTCTCCCGGCGGCACCGTCGGCCTGCAGTGCACCGGAACGACGGCGCAGCTGCTGTACGCGACCCCCGCGGACGGCTACGCCCTCGACGAGCGCTCGGTCTCCGGCAGCGGGGTGGAGGTGCGCTTCGAGGGGCGGGGCACGCGCGTGCGGATGGAGCTCAGCTGCGCGGACGGGACGCCGCGGCTCGTCGACGTCCGCACCGACGACCGCAGCGGCGGGGACGACTAGCGGCGGGGCTGGGGCTTCCAGACGACCAGGGCCGCGTCGCGCAGCGGGACGAGGTCGCGGCGCATGCTGGCGCGCACCGCGTCGTGGGCCGTGCCCAGCGCGTTGCGCGCCGTCGTCACCTCGGCGTTCAGCTCGCCGACCCGCGCACGCAGCGCCTCGACCTGGTTCTCGAGGTCGATGATGCGCTTGATGCCGGCGAGGTTGACGCCCTCCTCCTGCGAGAGCCGCTGCACCTCGCGCAGCAGCGCGACGTCGCGGGAGGAGTACCGCCGGCCGCCGCCGCCGGAGCGGCCGGGCGTCACGAGGCCGAGCCGGTCGTACTGCCGGAGGGTCTGCGGGTGCATGCCGGAGAGCTCCGCGGCGACGGAGATCACGAACACCGGACGGTCCTCGTCCATCACAGCTCCCTCTACAGCGTCAGGTGGGCCCGCGGGTCGTCGGGCGCCGCGGCGGCGAAGGCCTCGAGCGCCGTGGTGGCGTCCTTGCCGAGCGTGGCGGGGACCGCGACTTCTACGGTGACCAGCAGGTCGCCCTTCTTCCCGGGCACCCCGCGCCCCCGGACGCGGAAGGTGCGGCCGCTGCTCGTGCCCGCCGGCACCTTGAGGGTCACCGGACCGTCGAGCGTGGGGACGGGCACCTGGGCGCCGAGCGCGGCCTCCGGGAAGGTGACCGGCACCGTGACGGTCAGGTGGTCGCCCTTGCGCCCGAGGAACGGGTGCGGCGTGACGTGGACGGTGACCAGCAGGTCGCCGTCCGGTCCGCCCCGCTCGCCGGCCCCGCCGCGCCCGGCGAGCCGGACCTTCTGCCCGTCGGCCACGCCGGCGGGGATGCGGACGTTCAGCGTCTTGCCCTCGCTCGCCCGGCCCTCGCCCCGGCAGGTCGGGCACGGCGTCTCCACGACCCGGCCCGAGCCGCGGCACGCCTTGCACGGCTCGCTGAACGCGAAGCCGCCCTGGCTGCGGGAGGTCACGCCTGCCCCGCCGCAGGTCGCGCAGGCGTGCGGTGCGGTGCCGGCCGCGGCTCCGGTGCCGCGGCAGGTCGAGCACGGACCGGTGGTGGTGAGCCGCAGCGGCACGGTCACGCCCCGCAGCGCGTCGAGGAAGGCCAGCGTCACCTCGGCCTCGACGTCGGCGCCTCGCCGGGGGGTGCGCTGGCCGCCGCCGCCGCGCCCGCCGAACAGCCCGCCGAGGACGTCACCGAACCCGCCGGACTGGCCACCCGCGCGACCGAGCAGGTCGCCCAGGTCGAAGCCGGGCACCCCGCCGCCGGCGTACGCGCCGGGACGGTGCATCCCGGCGCCGAACAGGCTGCGCGCCTCGTCGTACTCGCGCCGCTTGGTGTCGTCGGACAGGACGTCGTAAGCCTCGCTGACGTCCTTGAACCGCGCTTCGCCACCGGGGTTGGTGTCGGGGTGCAGCTCGCGGGCCAGCTTGCGGTAGGCCTTCTTGATCGCCGCCGCATCGGCGTCCTTGGGGACGCCGAGAGCGGCGTAGTAGTCCTTCTCGACGTAGTCGCGAGCGCTCACGGCGTCCCCCTTCCTGCTACTGGTCGGTCGCGGTGTCGGCCGGCGCGGTCGCGCCGGCCTCGGCCACCGACACCCGGGCCGGGCGCAGGACGCGCCCGCCGCTGAGCCGGTAGCCGGGCTGGAGCACCGCCGCGCAGGTCGCCACCGTCTGGGCCGGGTCGGGCTCGGCCTGCATCAGCGCCTCGTGCACGGACGGGTCGAACGGCTCGCCCGCCTCGCCGAAGCGCTCGAGGCCGAGCTTGCTCGTGACCTGCTCCAGCCGGTCGGCGACCGCGGCGAACGCGCCGGTGAGGTCGCCGTGCTGGCGCGCCCGGTCGATGTCGTCGAGCACCGGCAGCAGGCCGGACAGCAGCCCGGCCGTGGCCATGTCGACCACCGCGACCCGGTCGCGGTCGACCCGCTTGCGGTAGTTGGCGTACTCCGCCGTCACCCGCTGCAGGTCGGCCGTCAGCTCGGCGGCGGCGTCCTCGAGGGTGCCCTCGGGCACGGCCTCGTCGACGACCTCGGCCTGGAGCGGGTCCGCAGCGGCGGCACGCACCTCACCGGTGTCCGGGTCGAGCCGGCGGCGGTCGTGGACCACCACCGGCTCCTGCGGCCCCGGTCCCTGGTCGGGAGCCGTCACTTGCCGTCGTCCTCGACCACCTCGGCGTCGACGACGCCGTCGTCCTCGGTCGCCGCGGTGCCGGTCGCGCCGGCCGCCTCGCCCTCGGACGCCTGCTGCGCGTAGAGCGCGCCGCCGAGCGCCTGGCTCTTGGCGGCGAGGTCCTCGGCCGCGGACTTGACGGCCGCGATGTCGCTGCCGCCGAGCGCCGACTTGAGCGCGGTGAGCGCCTCCTCGGTCTCGGCCTTGCCCTCGGCCGGGAGCTTGTCGCCGTTCTCGCCGAGGAACTTCTCGGTCTGGAACACCAGCTGCTCTGCCTGGTTGCGGGTCTCGGCCTCGTCGCGGCGCTTCTTGTCCTCCTCCGCGTACTCCTCGGCCTCCTTCATCATCCGCTCGACCTCGTCCTTGGGCAGCGCCGAGCCGCCGGAGATGGTCATCCGCTGCTCCTTGCCGGTGCCGAGGTCCTTGGCGGAGACGTGGACGATGCCGTTGGCGTCGATGTCGAAGACGACCTCGATCTGCGGGACCCCGCGGGGCGCCGGCGGCAGGCCGGTCAGCTCGAACATGCCGAGCTTCTTGTTGTACTGCGCCATCTCGCGCTCGCCCTGGAACACCTGGATCTGCACGGACGGCTGGTTGTCGTCGGCCGTCGTGAAGACCTCGGAGCGCTTGGTCGGGATCGTGGTGTTGCGCTCGATGAGCTTGGTCATGATCCCGCCCTTGGTCTCGATGCCCAGGGACAGCGGGGTGACGTCGAGCAGCAGGACGTCCTTGACCTCGCCCTTGAGCACGCCGGCCTGCAGGGCGGCGCCGACCGCGACGACCTCGTCCGGGTTGACGCCCTTGTTGGGCTCCTTGCCGGTGAGCTCGCGGACCAGGTCGGAGACGGCCGGCATGCGGGTCGAGCCGCCGACGAGCACGACGTGGTCGATCGCCGAGAGGGCGATGCCGGCGTCCTTGATGGCCTGCTGGAACGGGCCCTTGCACCGGTCGAGCAGGTCCTGCGTCATGCGCTGGAAGTCGCTGCGGGTGAGGGTGACGTCCAGGTGCAGCGGGCCCTCGGGGCTCGCGGTGATGTATGGCAGGTTGATGCCGGTCGACTGCGACGCGCTCAGCTCGATCTTGGCCTTCTCGGCCGCCTCGCGCAGGCGCTGCATGGCCATCTTGTCGCCGGACAGGTCGATGCCGTTGTTGCTCAGCTGGAACTGCTTGACCAGGTGGTCGACGACCTTCTGGTCCCAGTCGTCGCCGCCGAGCTTGTTGTCGCCGGAGGTCGACTTGACCTCGATGACGCCGTCACCGATCTCGAGCAGGGAGACGTCGAAGGTGCCGCCACCGAGGTCGAAGACCAGGATGGTCTGCTCCTTCTCGCCCTTGTCGAGGCCGTACGCCAGCGCCGCCGCCGTGGGCTCGTTGACGATCCGCAGGACGTTCAGGCCGGCGATCTCGCCGGCCTCCTTGGTCGACTGGCGCTCGTGGTCGGAGAAGTACGCCGGGACGGTGATGACGGCGTCGGTGACCGGCTCGCCGAGGTAGCTCTCCGCGTCGCGCTTGAGCTTCTGCAGAATGAACGCGCTGATCTGCTGCGGCGTGAAGTCCTTGCCGTCGAGCGAGTGGTTCCAGTCGGTGCCCATGTGGCGCTTCACGGAGCGGATGGTGCGGTCGACGTTGGTCACCGCCTGGCGCTTGGCGACCTCGCCGACCAGGACCTCGCCGTTCTTGGCGAACGCCACGATGCTCGGGGTCGTGCGGGAGCCCTCGGCGTTGGCGATGACCGACGGCTCACCGCCCTCGAGGACCGCGACGCAGGAGTTGGTGGTGCCCAGGTCGATGCCGACTGCACGTGCCATCAGTGAACTGCCCTTCGTCCGTACGGGTTGAGTGCTTGCCGCTCATGCAAGCGGCTCACCCTGTGCAACGTCAAGTCGGCTTGAGTGTTCCCGACTCAGGTCTCCTGATCGCAGGGATGCAGGAGCGACCGGGGTACGGTCCGCAGGCCGACGACGAGGAGCCTGACGTGGAGCAGCGCCGACTGGGCCGGAGCGGCTGTGCCGTCTCCAGCCTGTGCCTGGGGACGATGACCTTCGGCAACGAGACCGACGAGCAGGGCGCCTTCGCCCAGCTCGACCGGTTCGCCGAGGCCGGCGGGACGCTCGTCGACACCGCCGACGTCTACACCGCGGGCGCTGCGGAGCGGATCGTCGGTCGGTGGCTGGCCGCCCGCCCCGTGGACGTCACCGACCGGGTGGTGCTGGCGACCAAAGGCCGCTTCCCCGTGGGCGACGGCCCCAACGACCTCGGCACCTCGCGCCGGCACCTGCGGCGGGCCCTCGACGCCTCGCTCACGCGCCTCGGCGTCGAGCACGTCGACCTCTACCAGCTGCACGCCTGGGACCCGCACACCCCGCTCGAGGAGTCGCTGGGTTTCCTCGACGACGCGGTCCGCGCCGGCAAGGTCGGCTACCCGGGGCTGTCGAACTTCACCGGCTGGCAGCTGCAGCTGGCCGTCGACCTCGCGGCGCAGCGCGGCTGGGCCGTGCCGGTCACGCTGCAGCCGTCGTACAGCCTGCTCGTGCGCGAGATCGAGCACGAGATCGTCCCGGCCTGCCTCTACAACGGGCTCGGGCTGCTGCCCTGGAGCCCGCTAGCCGGCGGGTGGCTGTCCGGCAAGTACTCCCGCGACGCCCGGCCGACCGGCGCCACCCGGCTGGGCGAGGACCCGGCGCGCGGCATGGAGGCCTACGACCGGGTCAGCGGCCGCGCGCGGACGTGGGACGTCCTCGAGGCCGTCCAGGACGTCGCCGAGGCGCGCGGGGCCTCGATGGCCCAGGTCGCGCTCGCCTGGGTGCGCGACCGGCCCGGGGTCAGCAGCGTGATCCTCGGCGCGCGCACGCTCGGGCAGCTCGAGGCGAACCTCGCCGCGGCGGACGTCGTGCTCACGCAGGACGAAACCGCCCGCCTCGACGCGGTCAGCGACCCGCGGCCCGCCGACTACCCGTACGGCGGACCCGCGATCGAGCAGCGCAGCAGGGGCCTGGCCGGCCGCGGCGGCGTGGCAGGCTGATCTCGTGCTGTCGGAGATGCGGGACCGGTCCGGGGGGCCGAACTGGCGGATGCGCCTGCTCGCGATCGTGCTGGCCCTGCTGCTGGCGGCCCCGCTCACCGCACTGGCCTGGCAGGCCGCCACCCGCGCGCTCCACGCCGCCCTGTAGCCACCCGCCGGTCAGAGGCAGGGGGTCGCCGCGCGCCGGTGACGGGCGCAGGCGAGGATGCCTGCAGAGGTCGTCGTCGCGCGCAGTTACCCACCGGTAGGGACCGGTGGCGGGCGGGTCGTAGGCTTCCGCTGCTGCGGCCTGCTCTCGGGCGCCGCCCCGTACCTGGAGGACCCGTGGAAACCCACATGCTCGTGCGTCTGGTCGTCGGTCTGACGATCGCCGTGGTGGCCCTGGCGATCGCCGGCCGTCGCGTGCTGTTCCTCTACAGGATGATCGCGAGCGGCCAGCCGTCGCCAGGTCGCCTGGAGGCCTGGCCCAAGCGCCTGGTCGGTCAGGTCGTCGAGGTCTTCGGGCAGGCCCGCCTGCTCAAGTGGAACGTCCCCGGCCTGGCGCACTTCTTCGTGTTCTGGGGCTTCCTCATCCTCACGTTCACGATCATCGAGGCCGTCGGCGCGCTGTTCGACGTCGACTTCCACATCCCGCTGATCGGCAGGAACCCGGCCTTCGGCTTCATGGAGGACTTCTTCGGCGTCGCCGTGCTGCTCGGCCTGCTCGCCTTCGCGATCATCCGGCTGCGCTCGGAGCCCAAGCAGATCGGCCGCGACAGCCGCTTCTACGGCTCCCACACCGGCGCGGCCTGGGTCGTGCTCGGGCTGATCTTCCTGGTCATCTTCACGATGTTCGGGATCCGCGCCGCGCAGATCAACACCGGCGTCTCCCCCTGGCAGGACGACCAGGGCGCGATCTTCTTCTCGAACCTGCTCGCGATGATCATTGAGCCGCTGGGTCACACCGCGAACGAGCGGATCGAGGACGTCATGGTCATCGGTCAGATCGCGGTGGTCTTCGGCTTCCTGGTGATGGTCACGTACTCCAAGCACCTGCACATCTTCGTGGCGCCGATCAACGTGCTCACCAAGCGCAACCCCGAGGGCACCGCCCTCGGCGCCCTGCTGCCGATGATGAGCAAGGGCAAGGTGATCGACCTCGAGGAGGCCGACCCCGACGAGGACACGTTCGGCGTCGCCAAGATCGAGGACTTCAAGTGGACGGCCATGCTCGACATGGCCACCTGCACCGAGTGCGGACGCTGCCAGTCGCAGTGCCCGGCCTGGAACACCGGCAAGCCGCTCAGCCCCAAGCTGCTGATCATGAACCTGCGCGACCACCTGTTCGCCAAGGCGCCGTACATCCTGGGCTCGCAGACGGCGCCGGAGGACCACGTCCCGAACTTCCACGACGCCGGCACCGACACCGGGCACCACGTCCCCGAGTCCGGCTACGAGCGCGTCATGGGCACCAACCACGACCAGGCCGTCCGCCCGCTGGTCGGCACCGCCGAGGAGGGTGGGGTCATCGACCCCGACGTCCTGTGGAGCTGCACCACCTGCGGCGCCTGCGTCGAGCAGTGCCCGGTCGACATCGAGCACGTCGACCACATCCTGGACATGCGCCGCTACCAGGTCCTGATCGAGT
>JAOPVV010000242.1 GCA_025966005.1 Frankiales bacterium | reverse complement strand
CCCCAACGACCTGCGCGAGGCGGTCCGGCTCGGCGTCGGACCGCGGACGGCGGACGTCGTCGCTCGCCTGCGCTGACCGCCCGTCCGCCTGCGGGGTGCACGATGGGGCGGTGAGCATCGACGTCGAGCCGGCCGCCCCGGCACCGCAGACCCCGGCCGAGGACACCCCGCCCCAGGTCCTGCCGGGGCCGGCCGGGACCCCGCTGCCGGAGGACCGCTTCCTCAACCGCGAGGTGTCCTGGCTCGACTTCAACGCCCGGGTGCTCGCGCTGGCGCACGAGCCCGGCGCGCCGCTGCTGGAGCGGGCGAAGTTCCTCGCCATCTTCGCCAGCAACCTCGACGAGTTCTTCATGGTCCGGGTCGCGGGCCTGAAGCGGCGCCAGAGCATGGGGCTCGGCGTGCGCAGCAGCGACGGGCTCGGCCCCCGCCAGCAGCTGGCCCGGATGACCGAGCGGGCGCGCGAGCTCGCGACCGTCCACGCGCGGTGCTTCCTCGAGCAGGTGCGACCGGCGCTGGCCGAGCAGGGCATCCGGATCGTGCTGTGGCGCGACCTGCCCGACGCGCAGCGCGTCCCGCTGCACGACTACTTCCGGGCCCAGGTGTTCCCGGTCCTCACACCACTGGCCGTCGACCCGGCCCACCCGTTCCCGTACATCAGCGGGCTGTCGCTCAACCTGGCCGTCCTCGTGCGCGACCCGGCCGCGGGCACCGAGCACTTCGCCCGGGTCAAGGTCCCGAACAACGTCAAGCGCTTCGTGCTGGTCGGCACCGTCGACGGCGAGACGACCTACCTGCCGCTCGAGGAGCTGATCGGCGCCCACCTGCAGCAGCTGTTCCCCGGCCTCGAGGTCACCGCCCACCACCCGTTCCGGGTCACGCGCAACGCCGACGTCGAGGTCGAGGAGGACCGCGACGAGGACCTGCTGCAGGCCCTGGAGCGCGAGCTCGCCCGCCGCCGCTTCGGACCCGCCGTCCGACTCGAGGTCGGCGAGGAGATGGACGACCACGTCCTGGACCTGCTCGTGCGCGAGCTCGAGATCACCGACGACGACGTCGTCCGGGTGCCGGGGCTGCTCGACCTGGCCTCGCTCTGGCAGCTGTACGAGGTCGACCGGCCCGACCTCAAGGAGGAGCCGTTCGTCCCCGCGACGCACCCGCGGCTGGCCGAGGGCGAGAAGGCCAGCGACGTGTTCGCCGCGCTGCGCGAGGGCGACGTGCTGGTGCACCACCCGTACGACTCGTTCGCCACCAGCGTCCAGCGCTTCATCGAGCAGGCCGCCGCCGACCCGCACGTCCTGGCCATCAAGCAGACGCTGTACCGGACCTCCGGCGACAGCCCGATCGTCGACGCCCTCATCGACGCGGCCGAGGCGGGCAAGCAGGTGGTGGTGCTCGTCGAGATCACCGCCCGCTTCGACGAGCAGGCCAACATCAAGTGGGCGAGAGCGCTCGAGAAGGCCGGCTGCCACGTCGTCTACGGGCTGGTCGGCCTCAAGACGCACTGCAAGACCTCCCTCGTGGTGCGCCAGGAGAAGGGCCAGCTGCGCCGCTACGCCCACATCGGCACCGGCAACTACAACCCCAAGACCGCCCGCGTGTACGAGGACCTCGGCCTGCTCACCGCCGACCCCGAGGTGGGCGCCGACCTGACCGACCTGTTCAACACGCTCACCGGCTACAGCCGTCAGACCGAGTACCGCCGGCTGATGGTGGCGCCGCACGGCGTCCGACCCGGCCTGGTCCGGCGGATCGAGGCGGAGGCGACGCACGCGCGCGCCGGCCGCCCGTCCCGGATCCGACTGAAGGCCAACAGCATCGTCGACGAGGCGGTCATCGACGCGCTGTACGGCGCCAGTCGCGCCGGGGTGCCGATCGAGCTGGTGGTGCGCGGGATCTGCGCCCTGCGGCCGGGGGTGCCGGGGCTGTCCGAGACCATCTCGGTCCGCAGCATCGTCGGACGCTTCCTCGAGCACTCGCGCGTCATGGTGTTCGGCCCGGCCGGCGACCCGGGGCGGACCGCGGAGCACTGGCTGGGCAGCGCCGACATGATGCACCGCAACCTCGACCGCCGGGTCGAGACGCTGGTGAGGGTGAAGGACCCCGTCGTCACCGGCCAGATCGACGCGATCCTCGACCGGGCCACCGACCCCCGCACCCGCCACTGGGAGCTGCAGCCCGACGGCTGCTGGGAGCAGCTCCCGGCGGCCGGCGAGCCGTTCCGCGACATGCAGACCGACCTCATGCGCCGCACGAACGAGCGCGGTACGGGTGGCTGACCGGGCGGACCTCCGGTGAGCCGGCAGGTCAAGGCGGCCGGCGGCGTCCTGTGGCGCCGCCAGGACGGCGTCGTGCAGGTCGCGGTCGTGCACCGGCCGCGCTACGACGACTGGTCGTTGCCCAAGGGCAAGCTCGACCCGGGTGAGCTGCACGTCGTCGGCGCCGTGAGAGAGGTGGCCGAGGAGACCGGCTTCGCCGCCGTCGCCGGGCGCACCCTCGGCGAGAGCCGCTACCGCGTCCTCGACCAGGGTCGCGACGTGCCGAAGACGGTGCGCTGGTGGGCGATGCGCGCCACCGCAGGCGAGTTCGTGCCCGGCGCGGAGGTCGACCACCTGCAGTGGCTGACCGTGCCGGAGGCCCTGCGACGGGTCACCGCCGGGCGCGACAGCGAGCCGCTGACCGCCTTCGCCGCCCACCCGCCCGAGACCGCGACGGTGCTGCTGCTGCGCCACGGGAGCGCCGGCGACCGCGACGACTGGGCCGGCGACGACGACCTGCGCCCCCTCGACCCGACGGGCAAGGCGCAGGCGCTGGCCGCGGCCGACACCCTCGTCGCCTGGGGCCCCGA
>JAOPVV010000228.1 GCA_025966005.1 Frankiales bacterium | reverse complement strand
GCAGCGGCACGGGCTGGCGCACCGTCGCCGCGGCGACCTCCGGCCCGGACGGCCGGGTGCGCGTCGGCGCGCCGCTCGCGCGCGGCACCGTCGTCCGGCTGCACTCCCCGGCGAGGACGGCGCTGCTGGCCGGGACGAGCCCGGCCCGGACGGCTCCTCAGCCGGCAGTCGGGGCGCGCTCGCCGGTGACCAGGTAGACGACCCGCCGCGCGACCGAGACCGCGTGGTCGGCGAAGCGCTCGTAGTAGCGGCCGGCCAGCGTGATGTCGATCGCGGGCTCGACGCCCTCGGACCACTGGTCGTCGAGGATCGAGGTGAACAGCTGCTTGTGCAGCTCATCCATCACGTCGTCGTCCTTCTCGAGCTGGGCGGCCATCTCGATGTCGCGCCTGGCGATGACGCTGCCGGCCTTGGCGACGATCTCCTCGGCCGCGTGGCCCATCTTCAGCACGGTGGAGCGCAGGGTCGGCGGGACGGCCGAGCCGGGGTAGCGGCGACGGGCGATCTTGGCGACGTGGACGGCGTTGTCGCCCATCCGCTCCAGGTCGGCGACCATCCTCAGCGACGTGACGATGATGCGCAGGTCGCTGGCGACCGGCTGCTGGCGCGCGAGCAGGTCGAACGCCTTGCTCTCGATGTCGCGGTAGAGCGCGTCGACGGCCTCGTCGCCCGCGATGACCGCCTCGGCGAGCTTGAGGTCGGCGTCCAGCAGGGCCGTGGTCGCCCGGCTCATCGCGGAGCCCACCATGCTGGTCATCTCGACCAGCGAGGTGGAGATGGCGTCGAGGTCGTCGTGGTAGGTGTCGCGCATGGGGCGAGGGTAGTGCGGCGGCCGGTCCCGGGCGGGCGCCTGCGTGAACCCCCGCCGACCGTCGGGTGAACATCGTCCCGGAGGCGCGCCGGAGCGCCGGACGGGCGTGCGCACCGACCTACCCTTCGTCCTGTGACGGTCCTGGGGGTGCTGCTCGGCCTCGTGGCCGGACTGCTGCTGGGGGCCGCCCTGGTGCTCCTGCGCGAGCGCCGCCGGGTGCGTCCCGCCGCCGGGCCCGCGCCGGTCGAGGCGGGCCCCGTCCCTCCCTCCTCCGTCGAGGTCATCGACGCGCTGCCGGTGGCGATCGCGGTGCTCGACAGCGGGGACGCGGTGGTGCTGGCCAACCGCTCCGCCGTCGAGCTCGGGGTGGTGCGGGGCGGTCGGGTGGTCGTCGCCGAGCTGCGGCGGCTGGTGCGCGACGTCCGCAGGACCGGCGCCGCCCAGGAGGTCGAGGTCGAGGTGGCCGTCGCCCGGCGGGTGCGGGTGCCGGAGGCGGTCCGGGTGCGCCTGGTGCCGGTCGGCGACCACGGCCACGTGGCGCTCCTGGTCGAGGACGTCACCGAGCCCCGCCGGGTCGAGGCCGTCCGCCGTGACTTCGTGGCCAACGTCAGCCACGAGCTCAAGACCCCGGTCGGCGCGATGGCGCTGCTGGCCGAGGCCCTGCAGGACGCCAGCCATGACCCGGACGCCGTGCAGCGGTTCGCCGGCCGGGTCCAGCACGAGGCCGGACGCCTGGCCCGGCTCGTCCAGGAGCTCATCGACCTGTCGCGGCTGCAGGGCGCCGACCCGCTCCCGGAGCCGACGCTCGTGCCCGTCGACCGGGTGGTCGCCGAGGCCGTCGACCGCACCCGGACGGCCGCCGGTGCCCGCGGCATCGAGATCGTCCGCGGCGGCGAGCGCGACCTCACCGTGCGCGGCTCCGAGACCCAGCTCGTCACGGCGGTCGGCAACCTCATCGAGAACGCCGTCCACTACAGCCCGGAGCACACCCGGGTCGCGGTCGCGGTCCGCGGCATCGAGGGCGCCGTCGAGATCAGCGTCACCGACCAGGGCATCGGGATCGCCGAGAAGGACCTCGAGCGGGTCTTCGAACGGTTCTACCGGGCCGATCCGGCCCGCTCGCGCGCCACCGGCGGCACCGGCCTGGGGCTGGCCATCGTCAAGCACGTCGCCACCAACCACGGTGGCGAGGTGAGCGTCTGGAGCGTCGAGGGCTCCGGTTCGACGTTCACCCTGCGGCTCCCGCCCTCCGCGGAGGCCACCACCACCACACCCGAGGGGGACACCGCGTGACACGCGTGCTGGTCGTCGAGGACGAGGAGTCCATCTCGGACCCGCTGTCCTACCTGCTGCGCCAGGAGGGGTTCGAGGTGGTCGTCGCCGCCACCGGCCCCGAGGGTCTCGCGGAGTTCGACCGCGGAGGGGCCGACATCGTCCTGCTCGACCTGATGCTGCCCGGGCTGTCCGGCACCGAGGTCTGCCGGGCGCTGCGGACCCGCAGCTCGGTGCCGGTGATCATGCTGACGGCGCGCGACAGCGAGGTCGACAAGGTGGTCGGGCTCGAGCTCGGCGCCGACGACTACGTCACCAAGCCGTTCAGCTCGCGCGAGCTGGTGGCCCGGGTGCGGGCCGTGCTGCGCCGGGGCTCCGAGCAGGACGAGAGCGCGCCGTCCGCGCTGGAGGCCGGCCCCGTCCGCATGGACGTCGACCGGCACGTCGTCACCGTCTCCGGCCAGCCGACGCCGCTGCCGCTCAAGGAGTTCGAGCTGCTCGAGCTGCTGC
>JAOPVV010000189.1 GCA_025966005.1 Frankiales bacterium | reverse complement strand
CCTCGCGGTTGCCGAGCCGGGCGTGCAGCGGCCAGTCCTTGAGGCTCGCGGTACGCCGTCGTCCGAGCACGAGGTCGGCCTGTCCGGCGAGCACCGGCCCGGCGACGCGCGGCAGCTGCTCGGGGTCGAAGGAGCCGTCGGCGTCGAGGAAGCAGACGATGCCGTCCTCGTGGTCGGCAGCCTCGAGGCCGGCGTGGCAGGCCGCGCCGAAGCCCCGCGGACGCGCCTGCACGACCCGGGCGCCGTGCTGCTCGGCGACCTGCGCGGAGCCGTCGGTCGAGTCGTTGTCGGCCACGATCGGCCGGTAGCCGGCCGGCATCCGGCCGAGCACCCACGGCAGCGCCCCGGCCTCGTCGAGGCAGGGCAGGACGACGTCGGGCACCCCACCAGAGTCGCAGACCGTGGCCGTCTGCTCACCCCGAGCGGCGAAGCCGCCGGCCTCAGGCGCGCAGGGGGGCGGTGGCGAACTCGCGGACGCCGTCCTCGAAGGAGATCCCGGCGCAGAACCCGAGCTCGGCGGCGGCGCGCTCGGGGGACGCGACCACGTGGCGGACGTCGCCGAGGCGGTACTGACCGGTGACGACCGGCTCCGGCCCGTCGCAGGCGCGGGCCAGCTCGCGCGCCAGGTCGCCGACGGTGTGCGGGGCGCCGCTCGCGACGTTGTACGGCGCCAGCGCGCCCGTCGGGGGCCCCTGCGTGGCGAGCAGGGCGGCGACGTTGGCCCGGGCGACGTCGCGGACGTGGACGAAGTCGCGGCGCTGCCCGCCGTCCTCGAACACGCGCGGCGCCTCGCCGCGGTTCAGCGCGCTGCGGAACAGGCTGGCGACGCCGGCGTACGGGGTGTCCTTGGGCATGTGGGGGCCGTAGACGTTGTGGTACCTCAGCGCGACGGCGGTGCCGCCGGTGGCGCGGGCCCAGCTCGAGGCGAGGTGCTCCTGCGCGGTCTTGGTCGCGGCGTAGACGTTGCGGGGGTCCAGCGGCGCGTCCTCCGGGACGGTGCCCGGCTCGAGCGCCCGTCCGCACACCGGGCAGGGCGGCTCGAAGTCGCCGCTGTCCAGGCTGGTGGCGGTGCGCGGCCCGGGGCGCACGACGCCGTGCTCGGCGCAGGAGTAGCGGCCCTCGCCGTAGACCACCATCGAGCTGGCCAGGACCAGGCGCCCGACCTGCGCGCGGTCCATCGCCGCGAGCAGCACCGCGGTGCCGAGGTCGTTGTGGCCGACGTAGGCCGGGAGGTCCTGCAGGTCGACGCCGAGGCCGACCATCGCCGCCTGGTGGCAGACCGCGTCGACGTCGTCGAGTGCGCCGTCCGGCAGCGCGCGGACGTCGGCGTGCACCCGCTCCGCCCGCTCGTCGAGCGCGTCCGGCCAGCCGCCGGCGTGGACGGCCGGCAGCAGCGCGTCGAGGACGCGGACCTCGTGGCCGTCGTCGAGCAGGGCCGTCACGACGGAGCTGCCGATGAAGCCGGCACCGCCGGTGACCAGGACGCGCACGGGACGGACGCTAGTCGTGGCCGCTCGCGGGGGCTCGGCCTACGCTCACTGCGGCCAGGGCCGCTAGCTCAACTGGCAGAGCAGCATCCTTTTAAGTTGCGGGTTCCGGGTTCGAGCCCCGGGCGGCTCACCCCTCACGGACTGTCAGACGGCAGCGCCAGGTTGGTCCCATGACCAAGCGGTGCGTGACCTGCCACGTGACCCAGCCGCTGTCGGCCTTCAACCGCAGGGCGTCGTCGGCGGACGGCCTGCAGGCGCGGTGCCGCGACTGCGCCCGGGCCTGGTACGTCGCGAACCGCGTCGAGCACCTGCAGAACACGGGCCGACGCAGCGCCGAGGTCCGCCGCCGCTACCAGGCGCTGATCGGGAGCTACCTGCTCGAGCACCCGTGCGTGGACTGCGGTGAGACCGACGTCCGCTGCCTCGAGTTCGACCACGAGGAGCCCTCGCTCAAGTCCGCCGCGGTGCACCGCCTCGTCGCCAGCGGGGTGGCCTGGCAGCGCATCCTCGACGAGATCGCCAAGTGCTCCGTCCGCTGCTCGAACTGCCACCAGCGCCGGACGATGCGCATGCAGGGGAGCTGGCGGCAGGCGTTCCACGAAGCGCAGGCCTGGACGGGCGCGGCGGAGCGCCTGGCCGTCGTCCTGGCACCGAGGCCGTGACCGCCGTGACCGCGTGACCGCCGTGACCGCCGTGACCGCCGTGACCCCGTGACCGCCGTGACCCCCGTGGGCACGACGGGGCGGCGGGCAGACTGCGCCCGTGACCGCCGTCCTGCTCGCGCTGCTGACGGCGGTGGTCTGGGGGCTGGCCAACTACCTCGGGCCGCTGCTGGCCCGGGTTCACCCGCTCGGCGCCGTGCTGCTGGCCGGCCAGGTGGTGGGCGTGCTCGGTGGGGTGCTGCTGTACGCGGTCGACGGGAACGGCGCACCCGACACGCGGACCGCCGTGCTGGGCGTGGCGTCCGGGATCGCGAACGGGCTGGCGCTGCTCACCTTCTACCGGGCCGCGGCGATCGGTCCGATCAGCGTCGTGGCGCCGATCGGGGCCACCGGCGGCGCCGTCCCGGTGCTGGTGGCCATCGCGCTGGGCGAGCGCCCGTCGGTGCTCCAGCTCGTCGGCATCCCGCTGGCCGTGGCGGGGGTCGCGCTGGCGGCGGCGCGG
>JAOPVV010000158.1 GCA_025966005.1 Frankiales bacterium | reverse complement strand
GGTGACTCCTACGCCGCCGCGCCCGGCGTGCCGGAGACGTCGGGGGTCGACGGGTGCTTCCGCTCCAGCGGCAACTACGCCCAGCGCATCGCCGCCGAGACCGGCCTCACCGTCACCGACGTCACCTGCAGCGGCGCCACCAGCGCGGACGTCCTGGAGCGCCAGGTCCCCTCGATCACACCCGAGACCGAGCTGGTCACCGTCGGCATCGGCGGCAACGACTTCGACCTGTTCGCGACACTGGTGCAGAGCTGCCTGAGCGCGCCGCCGCCGGAGTCCGACCCGTCCGGCACGCCGTGCACCGACGCCATCGGCCCCACCGTCGACGAGGTGCTGCCCCGCACGGCGCAGGCCGTCGGCGAGCTGTTCGCGGCGATCGAGCAGGCCGCGCCCGACGCGCAGGTCGTGGTCGTCGGCTACCCCTACCTGCTGCCGAGCACCGGCACCTGCCCCGAGCTGGTGCCGCTGGCCGCCGGCGACTACCCGCTGGTCAACGAGGCGACCCGCCGACTCTCCGGCGTGCTGCGCGACGCGGCGGCCCAGCAGGGCTTCGACTTCGTCGATGTCCAGGGGCCCAGCCGGGGCCACGACATCTGCTCCGACGACCCCTGGATCAACGGCCTGCAGGTCGCCGAGGACGGCACGATCCCGTTCCACCCGTTCGCCGCCGAGCAGCAGGCCGTGGCCGAGCTGGTCGCGTCGGTTCTGTAGGACTCCCTACCACCTCGTACGATTCGTCCCGTGCTCCGCCGCCGTCCTGCTCCTGCGCGCCTGTCGGCGCTCGCGATGACGTGCGCGCTGGCCACCACGACGCTGGTGGCCGGGTGCGCCTCCGACACCTCCGGCACAGGTCCCGGCCCGGGCGAGGACGCCACGTCGTTCTCCGCCCCGGCCCCCGACCCGATCGGCGTACCCCCGGTCGACGACCGCGGGCTCGACGTCTACGTCGCCATGGGCGACTCCTACACCGCGGCCCCGCAGTTCCCGCTCGACGACGCCCTCGTCATCGACGACTGCCTGCGCTCCGACACCAACTACCCCACGCTGGTGGCCGACGACCTCGGCATCGAGGTCAACGACGTCAGCTGCTCGGGCGCCTCGACGGTGAGCATCTTCAGCGGGCAGAAGTTCACGTCGAAGACCCAGCCGCCGCAGATCGAGGCGCTCTCGCCCGACGCCGACCTGGTCACCGTCGGCATCGGCGCCAACGACTTCACGTTCTTCTCCGACATGATCTTCGACTGCCTCGCCGTCGCCCAGCGCGACCTGCAGGGCTCGCCCTGCCGCGCGTCCAACGCCGACGCCGCGGGCCGCGACCGGCTGCGCCGCAACCTCGTCAAGATCCGCGACAACGTCAGGGGCGTCGTCGAGGCCATCTCCGAGCGCGCCCCCGACGCCCGCATCCTGCTCGTCGGCTACCCGCAGATCATCCCGTCCGAGGGCACCTGCCGGCCCCGCCTGCCGCTCGCGGTCGGCGACTACGCCTACACCCTCGACCTCAACCTCCGTCTGGCCGAGGCCGTCCGCACCGGCGGCGTGTCCGCCGGCGCCGAGTACGTCGACATGGTCGCCGCCAGCCAGGGCCACGACATCTGCTCCGACCAGCCCTGGATCGCCGGCATCCGCGGCAAGGACAACAAGGCCGCCGGCCTGCACCCCTACCCCGCCGAGCAGGAAGCCGTCGCGGACCTCGTCCTCGAGATGCTCTGACGCTCCGGCTGGCCCTGCGGCGAATCGCTTGTAACTCACCGTTCGCGCCGCTCCCCCGCCCGTAGACCGGTGGGGAAGCAGCGCGAACGGTGAGTTACAAGCCCGGGGACCGGTGGACGGTGCGGCCGCCAACGACGGTCAGCGCGACGGTCGTACGCCGCAGGGCGGCCGCGGCGTCGCGGGCGGAGGTGGCCGGGGCGAGGGGGTCGTGGTCGAGCAGGGCCAGGTCGGCACGGGAGCCGACGGCGACGGTGGGCTGCTCGTCGACGGAGGCGGCGAGGGCCTCCTGGGGCGTGAGCGCGTGCTCGGGGTGCCAGGCGTCGCGGTCGTCGTCGACCCAGCCGCGGTGGACGGCGGCACCGATCGCGAGCCACGGGTCGAGCGGGGAGACGGGGGCGTCGGAGCCGAGGACCAGGCGGGCGCCGGCGTCGAGCATCCAGCGGAACGCGAACGACCGGTCGCCGCGGCCGGGCCAGATGAGCTCGGTGAGGTCGCGGTCGTCGAGCAGGTGGGCGGGCTGCACCGAGGCGCGCAGCCCGAGCCCGGCGAGCCGGACGACGTCGTCGTGGGCGACGAGCTGGGCGTGCTCGATCGAGCCGTTGGCGCCGGTGGCGGCGTAGGCGTCGAGGGCGGCGGTGAGGGCGGCGTCGCCGATGGCGTGGGTGGCGACGTGCAGGCCGGACATGTGGGCGCGCGAGAGCAGGGCCGACAGCTCGTGCGGGGCGAGGTTGGCGGCGCCCGAGGGCTGGTCGAGGCGGTCGCCGTCGGCGTACGGCTCGCAGCACCAGGCCGTGCGCGTGTTGAGGGAGCCGTCGCTGATGATCTTGAGCGAGCCCATCACCAGCCGGTCGTCGCCCTCGACCAGCGGCGTCCCGGTGCGCAGGCCGGCCTCGATGACCGACTCGAGGCGGTCGGCGTAGGACGCCATGCGGACGCGCAGCAGGTCGCAGCCGTCGTGCCAGCGGGCGCGCCACTCGTCGGCGCCGCCGGCGAACTCGTAGTCGACCAGCCCGACCACGCCCTGCGCGGCCGCCGCGTCGAGCGAGGAGCGGTACGCCGCCGGGCCGTCGCCGGCGTCGCCGGTGAGCCGGGTCAGCAGCTCGTAGGCCGCGAACCACTCGTTCTCGCGGACCACCTCGTCGCGGGCGCCGAGGCCGAGCGCGGCGAGAGCGGCGCTGTTGAGCCAGGCGTGGTGGGCGTCGCCGGCGATGAGGACGACGGGGGTGACGCCGGAGACGGCGTCGAGCTCGGCGACGGTGGCGTCGCGGGTCCAGACGCCGGGGCGGTGCCCGAAGCCGATGACCGGGCGGCCGGGGTCGGCCGACACGAGCCCGGCGACCAGCACGCAGGCCTCCTCGGGCGAGCCGAGCGGGCCGGTGTCGACGCGCTGGCGGCTCAGCGTCCACTGGCCGAGGTGGACGTGCTGGTCCCAGAGCCCGGGCACCAGCCACCGGCCGCCGGCCCGGACCTCCTCGACCCCGTCGGGGCGCGCGAGCGCCTCGCCGACGGCGGTGACGACGCCGTCGGAGACCAGGACGTCGACCGGGTCGCCGGAGGCCGGATCGCCGGTCAGCGGCACGATCCTGGTCTCACGCAGCAGCAGGTCCCCCACGTCGTACGACGCTAGCGGGGGCCCGGTCCCCCTGCTGGCATAGGGTCGCCGCGTGAAGGTCCGGGTCCTCGTCGCGGTGCTGGTGGCGCTGCTCGTCGGCGCCGGCGCCGGCTGGGCCGTCGC
>JAOPVV010000151.1 GCA_025966005.1 Frankiales bacterium | reverse complement strand
GCTCGACGAGCCGCCGCCCGGCATCGACCTGGTCAAGGCCTACCTCCGCGAGATCGGCCGCGTCGCGCTGCTGACCGCCGAGATGGAGGTCGACCTGGCCAAGCGCATCGAGGCCGGTCTGTTCGCGAACGAGAAGATGCGTCAGGCCTCCGTCGGCGAGCTCAAGCTCGCCGCCGCGATGAAGCGCGACCTCACCGAGATCATCCGCGACGGCGAGGTCGCCAAGCGTCACCTGCTCGAGGCCAACCTGCGCCTGGTCGTCTCGCTGGCCAAGCGTTACCAGGGCCGCGGCCTCGACCTGCTCGACCTGGTGCAGGAGGGCAACCTGGGCCTCGTGCGCGCCGTGGAGAAGTTCGACTACGCCAAGGGCTACAAGTTCTCCACCTACGCCACCTGGTGGATCCGCCAGGCGCTGCAGCGCGCGCTGGCCGACCAGGGCCGCACCATCCGCGTGCCGGTCCACATGGCCGAGCTGATCACCAAGGTGACCCGCACCCGCCGCGACCTGACCCAGTCGCTCGGCCGCGAGCCCTCCACCGAGGAGCTCGGCGAGCCGCTCGGCATGACGGCGGCCAAGGTGGAGGAGATCCTGCGCCACGGCCGCGACACGCTGTCGCTGCAGGCGCCGGTCGGCGACGACGAGGCCGTGCTCGGTGACTTCATCACCGACACCGACTCGATCGACCCGCAGGCGGCCGTCGAGACCCAGATGCTGCACGGGCAGCTGTCCGAGGTCCTCGACTCGCTGCCGGAGCGCTCGGCGATCGTCATGCGCATGCGCTTCGGCCTCGAGGACGGGCGCCCGCGCACCCTCGACGAGGTCGGCCGCCACCTGGGCCTGACCCGCGAGCGGATCCGTCAGATCGAGCGCGACACCCTGGCCGAGATCCGCGCCGGCGGCCGCGCCGACGCCCTCCGCGAGTACGTCGCGTAGCACCCGCACGACACCGGCAGCGGCCGCTCCCCGACCAGGGGAGCGGCCGCTGCCGCGTCCAGCCCCCGACTCCACCCCGCCTGCCAGGCCGCCGATGAGCTTGCCGTGCGCGGGGCTCACCGGCACGTCCGGCCGGACGAGGGGACGACGGCGAGGCGGTCGGGACGGGCGGTCAGAGCCGGCAGGGAGACCGGGGCCGGGACCGGGACGCAGGCGCGGCGGCCCAGGGCGAGGCTGACGACGTCGCAGGCACCGGCGGGGACCGCGATCGCCGCCCAGGGCCCGCTGCAAGGACGCGAGCGCCTCGGCCGGCGCGGGCTCCCCCAGGACGGCGACCAGCACCGCCACGCCGACCACCGCGCCGAGCTGGCGCGCCGTGGCTCCGACCGCGGCGCCAGGCCAGCGGGTCGATCCGGTCCGGGGCGTGCAGGACCGCGGTCACGCGCCGGGCACCAGGGCGCCCAGCACGCGGCGGGTCCGGCGCGACTGCACGAGCAGCCGACCGTCCGGTGTCCACACCTCGGCGTCGTCGACGCGGCACGGGGACGGGGACGGTCGTGACGGCGTACAGCGCGGGCGGCATGACGTCCGCCAGGACGGTGAGGGCGGCGCTGTCGAGCGGGTCGTCGCCGCGCAGCCGCACCCAGGCGACGAGCTCGGCGACCGGGCCGCCCGACAGGGGCAGCCCGCGGGCCGGCCGGACGTCCACGTTGGCGCCGAACGGCACCAGCTCGGCGGGCAGGTCGAGGGGCGTGCAGTCCTGCCAGTCGGGGACGTCCGGAGCCGGGACGGCGACGTAGGAGGCACCGGCCGACCGGGACCGGCCGCTGGTGAGCACCGCGGTGACCGCGGCCCTGCCGTCGGGACGGAGCAGCTCGGCCGACACCAGGTCGAGGGTCGCGAGGTCGCCGTCGAGGGCGAGCGCCGTGGACAGGGGGAGAGCGTCGTCGTCACGGGGTCCTCCTGGAAAGGGGCAGGGGGGTCTGGCCGGCACGTGTATAACAGTGTTATGACAGCGTTGTCCAGCAGGATGTGTCAGATGACCGAGCCGCCCGCGACCCTCGAGGACCGCCGGCGGCACGTCGTCGAGATCGCCGCGCAGGTCCTGGCGACCGACGGCCCCCACGGGCTCTCGCTGCGCCGCATCGCGACCCTGGCAGGCGGCTCGACCCAGCTCGTCTACACCCTGTTCGGCGGCAAGCCCGGGCTCGGCGACGCGCTCTACGCGGAGGGGTTCCGGCGCCTGGCCGCCTCGATGTCGACCGCCGTGGACGTCGCTCCCCCGCCCGGCGACCCGGAGCGGCTGCTGGCCCTGGGTCGCGGCTACCGGGCGTTCGCGCTGGCCGAGCCGGCCTTCTTCTCGGTCATGTTCGGCCGGGCGATCCCGGGCTTCACGCCGGCCCGTCCCACCCGGGCGGCCGGGCGTGCGGCGACCTTCGGCCAGGTCGTCACCGCCGCTCGCGAGTGCCTGGCGGCCGGCACGCTGGTCGCCGACGACGCCGAGGAGCTGGCCCGCGCCTGCTGGGTGACCGCTCACGGACTGGCCGCGCTGGAGGTGTCCGGGTTGCTGGCCGTCGACGACGTCGACGCCTTCGCCGACGTCGTGCTGCGCGCACCGGTCGAGGCCCACCGGGCGCGCTGAGGCCCCGACGGGGCCCGCTCGCGACGTACCGTGGACAGCGATGTGGCGACGGAGGGGCGTGCGGTGACGCAGGTGGGCCGTGCGCGGCACCCGGCGCCGGCCGTCCGCTCGCAGGCGGCGCGCGACGTCCCGACCTTCCGGCCGGACGTTGAGGGCCTGCGTGCCGTCGCCGTGCTGCTCGTGGTCGCCGGTCACGTCCTGGGCGACCCGACCGGCGGCTACGTCGGCGTCGACGTCTTCTTCGTCATCTCCGGGTTCCTCATCACCGGGCTGCTGCTGCGCGAGCACGCCCGCACCGGACGGATCAGCCTGCGCGAGTTCTACGCGCGACGCGTCCGACGGCTGATGCCGGCCGCCGTCCTGGTCCTGGCGGTCAGCAACGTCGCAGCCTGGCTGGCCTTCGCCGGCGAGCGCGCCGGCCAGACCCTGCGCGACGCGCTGTGGTCGCTCGGGTTCCTCGCCAACGTCCACTTCTCGGCCATCGGCACCAACTACTTCGACGAGGCACGACCGCCCTCGCCGGTGCAGCACTACTGGTCCCTCGCGGTCGAGGAGCAGTACTACCTGGTCTGGCCCTGGGTCCTGCTGCTGCTCCTGCTCGCGCTCGGACGGCGCCGCCGGCTGCTGGTCCTGTCCGTCGCCGCGCTCAGCGCCGCCTCCCTGGTCTGGGCGGTGGCGGTCACCGGCAGCGACCCGACGGCGGCGTACTTCTCCACGCCCGCCCGCGCCTGGGAGCTCGGAGCCGGCGCCCTGCTGGCCCTGGCGCTGCAGGCCCGGCTCCTCCCCCGCCTCGCGCCCCGGCTCGGCGCCGCCCTGGTCTGGCTCGGGCTCGCGGGCATCGCCGCCGCCGCGGTCCTGTACGACGAGCGGACGCCGTTCCCCGGCACCGCGGCGGCCCTCCCCGTCGCCGCCACCGTCCTGGTGCTGCTCGGCGGGACGGCCGCGGGCCGCAACCCGCTGCTGGTCAACCCGATCGCCGCCTACGTCGGCCGGCTGTCGTACTCGCTGTACCTGTGGCACTGGCCGGTCCTGGTGGTCGCGACCGCCCTGGTCCCCGGGCGCGGCCCGCTCATCGCCGTCGCGCTGACCGGCTCGCTGGTGCTGGCCGTGCTCGGCCACCACCTCGTCGAGGAGCCCGTCCGCCGGTCCGGCTGGCTGTCGGGGCGACCGGCGCCCACCCGT
>JAOPVV010000173.1 GCA_025966005.1 Frankiales bacterium | reverse complement strand
AGCGACATGACTAATCATCCCGCGCCCAGCACCAGAAGTAAAGGAACTAACGACCCGCAACACTAGCGGCCCCGGTACGACGAAGGCCCTCCTCGATCCGAGGAGGGCCTTCGTCGCACGGGGGGCTACTTCTTGGTGAGCAGACCGGCGTCGATGGTCAGGACGCTGCCGGTGTAGGCCCGGCCGCTGTCGTTCGCGACCAGGAACAGCACGGTCTCGCTGACGTCGCGCGGCTCGAGCATCTCGATGGGGAGCAGGTTCGACATCGAGTTCACCAGCGACGGCGTCTGCGAGATGACCTTGAACAGCTCGGGGTTCTCGGTGACCATCGGCGTGGCCACGCCGGTCGGCGCGATGGCGTTGACGCGGATGCTGTGCGGGCCGAGGAAGTTGGCGTAGGACTTGGCCAGGCCGGTCACCCCCAGCTTGGCGATGGCGTAGGCGTCGTCGCCGCCGCCGCCGCTCCCGAGCCCCATGAGGCCCGCGGCCGAGCTGGTCAGCACCATGGCGCCGCCCTGACCGCGCTCGACCATGTGCGGGAAGGAGACCCGGATGGTGTTCCAGACCCCGGTCAGCATGATGTCGATGCCGACCTGCCAGGCCTCGGCCGGGTCCTTCTCCTGGCTGTTCATCATGATCACACCGGCGTTGGCGAGCACCGTGTCGATGTGCCCGAACTCCGCCACGCCCGCGTCGAAGGCGGCCTGCAGGCCGGGCAGGTCGCGCACGTCGCAGGTGCTGGCCAGCATCCTGCGACCGGTCTTCTCCACGAGGCGGACCGTCTCGTCGAGGTCCTCCCGCGTCGCCATGGTGTAGGGGACGATGTCGATCTGCTCGCAGAGGTCGACGCCGACGACGTCCGCGCCCTCCTCGGCCAGCCGCACCGCGTGCGAACGGCCCTGCCCACGTGCCGCTCCGGTGATGAAGACGACCCGTCCGTCCATCCTGCCCATGATGTGCTCCTCGCGTGAAGGTCGACCGATCCGGTCTGGCGACGTTACAGTCGAGACGTCTCCTGTTCAAGACGTCCCCTTTCTTGACAGCCAGCCACCCGGAGGAAGTGCCCATGGACCTCGATGTCCAGCAGATGCTCATCGACGGCGACCTCGTCGCCGCCGAGGGCGGTCGCGAGTACGACAACGTCAACCCGGCCACCGAGCAGGTCGTCGGCACCGCGCCGGACGCCAGCGTCGCGGACGTCGACCGTGCGGTCACCGCGGCTCGACGGGCGTTCGAGCAGTCGCGCTGGTCGACCGACGTCGACTTCCGCCGCGACTGCCTGCTGCAGCTGCAGGCCCAGCTGCGCAAGGACGTCGAGACGATCCGCGCGGCGCACACGGCCGAGACCGGCATGCCGGTCGGGCTGGCCCACGCCATCGGGGTCGACGGGCCGATCGAGAACCTCTCGTACTACGCCGACCTGATCCCAAACTACGAGTGGCAGCGCGAGATCCCGGTCAAGACGGTGTTCGGCACGCCGTCCCGCCGCGTCGTGCGCAAGGAGGCGGCGGGCGTCGTCTCGGCCATCACGCCCTGGAACTACCCGTTCCAGCTGAACATCACGAAGATCGCGGCCTCGCTGGCTGCCGGCTGCACGGTCGTGCTCAAGCCCGCGCCCGAGACCCCGTGGTCCGGCACCCTGCTCGCGGCCGCGGCGGCGCAGACCGACATCCCCGCCGGCGTCCTCAACGTCATCACGACCTCCGACAACGCCGTCGCCGAGCTGCTCACCAGCCACGCCGAGGTCGACCAGATCACCTTCACGGGGTCGACCGCGACCGGTCGGCGGATCATGAGGAACGCGGCCGACACCATCAAGCGGGTGTCGCTCGAGCTGGGCGGCAAGTCTGCCGCGATCGTGCTCGAGGACGCCGACCTCGCCGCCTCCGTCGGTGCCGCCGCCGGGACCATCTGCATGCACGCCGGCCAGGGTTGCGCACTCCCCACCCGCCTGCTCGTCCCCCGCCACCTGATGGACCGGGCCGCCGAGATCGCCGCGGCGGTCGTCGGCTCGATCCCCTACGGCGACCCGACCGACATGGGCAACCTCATGGGGCCGCTGATCACCCAGCGCCAGTACGAGCGCGTGCTCGAGTACATCGAGATCGGCAAGCAGGAGGGCCGCCTCGTGCTCGGCGGCGGCCGGGCGACCCAGTTCGACCAGGGCTGGTTCGTCCAGCCGACCGTGTTCGCCGACGTGCCCAACCTCAGCCGCATCGCGCAGGAGGAGATCTTCGGCCCCGTCCTGGCCATCGTCCCGTTCGACGACGACGACGACGCGGTGCGGGTGGCGAACGAGTCCCCGTTCGGGCTCAGCGGCGCCGTCTTCGGCGGCGACCTCGACCGGGCCATGCGGGTCGCCGCACGCCTGCGCACCGGGACCATCTCGGTGAACGGCGGCCAGTTCTTCGACCCCGAGACCCCGTTCGGCGGCTACAAGCAGAGCGGGCTGGGCCGGGAGTGGGGACCGGAGGGGCTCGAGGACTACCTGGAGACCAAGACCATCGGGTACCCGGCCCCGTAGAGCTCGACCGCAGGACCGGCCGGCCGCACGCCGCGGCCGGCCGGTCCTGTCAGCATCGGGGCGTCAGGAGATGGTGCCGCTGTCCTTGTGCACGATCAGGTCGTCCCACGTCAGACCCAGCTCGAGCAGGACCTCCTCCGTGTGCTGACCGAGGTCGGGCGCAGCCGTGAGTCCGGTCGGGGCGCCGTCGAACTGCACCGGGCTCGCCACGGTGGCGAACGCGTGCCCGCTGTTCGTGGTCACCTGCTGCAGGTAGCCGTTGGCCTGCACCTGGACGTCGTCGTGGAGCTCGAGCGGCGTCTGCACCGGCGCCCAGACCCCCTTCACGGTCGCCAGCTGCGTCTTCCACTCCTCGAACGTCCGCTGGCGGAACACCTCGCGCAGGACCGCGATGCACTCGCGCCGGTTCTCGTTGCGCGCCTTCGCGTCGATGAAGCGCGGGTCGTCGATGAGGTCCGGCCGCTCGAGGTGCTGGCACAGGTCGGGCCAGAAGCGGTCCGACTCGAGCATGACGAAGGCCAGCCGCCGGCCGTCCTTGGTCTCGTAGGCCATCCGCGCGATCGGGTTCGGCCGGTCGTCCGGACCGTACGTCGGCATCTCGACGCCCTCGAGCAGCTTGGCGGCGACGACGTTGGGAGCCACGTTCCACGCCGCGAGGCCCAGCAGGGACACGTCGACCGTGGAGGGCTCACCGGTCATCGCCCGCTTGTAGAGCGCCGCGGACACGCCACCGGCCAGCGTGAGGCCGCCCATGATGTCGCCGAACGCGGACGGCTGCTCCGGCAGCGGTCCGCCCGGGGAGGTCAGCGACGCGTAGACGCCGCCACGGGCGAAGTAGGACGCCCCGTCGTAGCCGCCCTTGCCCGCCTCCGGGCCCCGGACTCCCTGGCCGGTGCCCCGGGCGTAGATGATGTCCGGCTTGACGGCCCGGACCTGCTCCACGCCCAGGCCGAGCTTGGCGATCGTCGGCGGCAGGAAGTTGGTGAGGAAGACGTCGGCCGTCGCGATGAGCTGGTCGAGCAGGGCGCGGCCCTCCGGGGTGGCGATGTCCAGCCCGACGCTGCGCTTTCCCCGGTTCGGCACCTCGATGAGGTGGTCCGCTCCCGCGGTGAGCCCCGGCACCACCCCCGAGCTGATCAGGCCACGCTGCGGGTCGCCCTTGACCGGGTGCTCGACCTTGATGACGTCGGCGCCCCAGTCGGCGAGGACGGCCCCCGCTGCCGGGACGAAGGTCCAGGTGGCGACCTCGACGACGCGGACGCCTGACATGAGCGTGTACACGGGACTCCTCAGCGGACTGGGCGGTGTGACTGGACAGATCCTGCCCCGAGTGTCTCATGGGTACGGGTCGGCGCGCGGACGGAGCGGGCCTACGGCGGCAGCAGGGAACCGGTGTGCGCCCGGACAGACACGTGGTCGACCACGGAGCCCGGTGGTTGGGTGATCATCAGCAGCACGGCCTCGGCGACCCGCTCCGGCGGCTGCGCGACCGTGCCCGACGTCCGCGCCCGGTAGCCCTGGGCGTCCCAGGCCGCCTCGGCCTCCCGGCGGACGTCGGCCGGCCAGTGCGCCGTGAACCCGCCTCCCCCCGTGCGGCCGGCCACGAGCAGGCAGACCCGCACCGGCTCGCCGCGCAGCTCGCGGGCGAGGCCCTCGGTGAGGACCTCGAGCCCGGCCTTGGTGGCGGCGTACAGGGCGAGGAACGGGAACGGGTCGCGCACCGACTCCGTGGAGACGTTCACGATCGTGCCGCCACCGCTGCGGCGCAGCAGCGGCAGCGCCGCGCGGATCACCAGCAGCGGACCGACCAGGTTGGTCCCCACCTCGGCCGCGAGCTGCGCGTCGGTGACGTCCTCCACCCGGTGCGGCCACGCCACGGCCGCGTTGTTGACGACCGCGTCGAGCCGCCCCAGCCGCGTGTCGACCGCGTCCAGCAGGCGTGTCACCGAGCCGCTGTCCGAGACGTCAGCCGGCAGGGCCACGGCGCTGGGGCCGACTTCGGCCGCGGCCTTGCGCAGCCGGTCCTCGTCGCGCGCGACCAGGACCGGCGTCCCCCCGGCATCCGCCACCGCACGGGCCGTGGCCAGGCCGATGCCCCGGGAGGCACCGGTCACGAGCACGACGCGGCCGTCGAGGTCGCGCGCGGGACTCATCCCCAGACGACCGGGAGCGCCCGAGCCCCTCGCAGCGTGATCCCGGCGACCTCGGGCGCCGGGGCGTCCGGGTCGGCGCGCAGCCCGGGCAGCCCGTCGAGCACGGCGTTGAGGGCGCTGACCATCTCGAGCTTGGCCAGATTCATCCCGATGCACATGTGGGCGCCCCACCCGAACGTCAGGGAGGGCTTGCCTGTCCGGAACGGGTCGAACGTGTCCGGGTCGGCGTAGACCTCCTCATCGCGGTTGGCGGCGCCCTGCATCAGCGTCACCCCCGTGCCCGCGGGGATCGTCACGCCGCGGATCTCGACGTCGCGCGTCGTCAGCCGCGCGTTGGCCACCGACGTCGGCTCGAAGCGCATCGTCTCGTTGACGACCTTGGGCACCAGGCTCCGGTCGGCGCGGACGGCGTCGAGCAGCTCCGGTCGGTTGAGCAGGCACACCATCATGTTGCTCCAGGAGCGGGTGGTGGTCTCGGCCGCAGCCGGCAGCAGCGAACGGGCCAGCACGGTGACCTCGTGGTCGGTCATCCGGACGCCGTCGACCTCGGCCCGAAGCAGGTGCGCGATGAGGTCGTGCCCGACCGCGCCCTCGGCCCGTCGGCGCTGCACGATCGGCAGCATGTCGTCGTAGAGGCCCTGCACGGACTCGAGCGCGCGCATCATGTTCGCCATGGCCTTGTCGGCCATGGCGGGGTCGGTGCTGCCGAAGCCGAGCAGGGTGGTGAGGGCCCGCGCCTGGAACAGCTCGTAGCTCTCGAGGTCGTCGGTCGGGAACCCGAGCACCTCGTAGATGATCCGGATCGGGAAGCGCACGGCGAAGCCCATGAGGTCGGCCCTGCCGTCGCCCGCCGCCACGTCGGCGACCAGCTGCGTGACGACCGGGTCGACGATCGTCTCCTGCCACAGGCCGAAGTTCTCGCGGGCGACGGCCGGGCTCAGCAGCGCCCGGAGGTGGCGGTGCTCCTCGCCGTCCAGGCCCGTGATGACGGTCCCCAGCAGCGGCCCGAGGGCGTCCTGCATGGGACTGCTGGAGAACGTCTCGTCGTCCTTCAGCGCCGCCAGCACGTCGTCGTAGCGGAACAGCGTGTAAACGGCCCGACTGCCGTCGAAGCCGGCAGCCATGGACGGGGCACCGAACTCCGCCAGCAGGTCGCCCTCCATCACCGGCGTGTCCCGGCGGCGCTGCGCGAGCCCCGGGTAGATGTCGCTGACCTTGCTGGCGGCGAACACCTCGCTGAGCTCGCGCATCAGCTCGTCGGTGGACGGGAAACCGGTGCCGGTCGTGGGCGTGCCTGTCTCGAGGGTCACGCCTCGGCCCCCCACAGCAGCGGGAGGGTGTCCAGGCCGGCGACCGACCCGAAGTGGAAGGAGATCGCCGCGTCCGGGTCGAGCCGGTAGTCGGGCATCCGCTCGTGCAGCACGCGGTGCACGATCTCCAGCTCGATCCGGGCGAGGTGCGAGCCCGGGCAGCGGTGCGGTCCGGCGCCGAAGGCGATGTGCCGGTTCGGCTCGCGCGTGAGGTCGACGTGGTCGGCGTCCGGGAACTCCCGGCCGTCCAGGTTGGCGGTGATGGTGTTGACGAGGATCCGGTCACCCTTCTTGACGGGCGAGCCGAACAGGTCCGTGTCCTGCGTCGCCGTGCGCGCCAGCAGGATGAGGCTGTTCGTGCGCAGCAGCTCCTCGACGGCGTTCGGGATGCGGGAGGGGTCCTCGACCAGCAGGTCGCGGTACTCCGGGTGCGTCGCGAGGAACAGCACCTGCAGGCCGATCGAGGAGCTGATCGTGTCCAGGCCGGCGACGAACAGCAGGAAGGTGATGTCGAGGATCTCGTCGTCGTCCAGGGGACCCCCCTCGGTCTCGGCCTGCACCAGCAGCGTCAGCAGGTCGTCCCGCGGCTCGGCCCGACGCGCCCGGATCAGGCCCGTCAGGTAGGCCGACAGGTCGTCGCCGGCGGCCGCCCGGACGGTGCCGTCCGGGTCGTCGGCGTGCCCGTGCAGCAGCACCTTCTTCCAGTGGTTGAACTTGGGGGTGTCCTCCTCGGGCAGTCCCATCAGCCGGGTGAAGATCGCGACCGGCAGCGGGTCGGCGAACTCGTTGAAGAAGTCGCCCTTGCCACGCTCGATGAACCCGTCGAGCAGCTCGTGGGCGAGCTGCTCGATCTGGACCTTGAGCTCGCGCATCCGCTGCGGCGCGAAGACCGGCGCGAGCGGGCTGCGGTAGCGCATCTGCAGCGGCGGGTCGACCTCGAGCGGCAGCATCGGCCGCCGCTGGCCGAGGCCGGGCGGGATGTTCACGCTGGGCGCCGTGGCGAACAGGTCGTAGCTCTGCATGACGTAGCGCGCCTCGTCGTAACCCGACACCACCCAGAAGCCGCCGTGCTTGTCCGTCCACACGACCGGCGTCTCCCGGAGTCCCTTGAACACGTCCTCGCGGACCGCACCGAGGCGCTTGTCGTGGTGGTCGAAGGCGGTGAGGAACTCACGCGTCAGGTCGGTGGCGGGAAGGTCGAGCTGCGTCACTGGGAGACTCCTTGGTAGCAGGTGCGAGGAAGGGTGGGGCAGGAGCGGGCCCGGCTCAGCCGGAGGCGACGGCCCAGTTGACGGTCTTGGTCTCGAGGTACTCCTCGAGACCGGCCTCGCCGAACTCGCGCCCGACGCCGCTGATCTTGTAGCCGCCGAAGGGGCCGTGGGGGTTCACGCCACCGCCCCCGCCGTTGAGGGTGACCATGCCGGTGCGCAGCCGGGTCGCGACGCCGTAGGCGCGCACGGGGTCCTTGGCCCACACCGCACCGGACAGCCCGAACGGCGAGTCGTTGGCGATGCTGACGGCCTCGTCGTCGCTGGAGAACGGGATGACCACGCCGACCGGCCCGAAGATCTCCTCCTGGGCGATGCGCATCGAGTTCTTGACGTCGGTGAACAGCACCGGCTCGACGAAGAAGCCGGCGTCCAGCCCCGCGGGACGGCCGCCGCCGAAGGCCACCGTCGCCCCCTCCTCGCGACCCAGCGCCACGTAGCTCTCGACGCGGTCCCGCTGCCGGGCGCTGATGAGCGGCCCCATGTCGGTCGCCGGGTCGGTCGGGTCGCCGACCTTGAGCCCCCGCAGCACCTCGAGCATCCGCTCCACCAGCTCGTCGTGGCGCGACTCGTGCACCAGCACGCGGGTGAAGCAGGCGCAGCCCTGCCCGGAGTGCCGGGTGAAGTTCGTGACCGCGTAGGGCGCGACGCGGGCCAGGTCGGCGTCATCGAGGACGATGTTGGCCGACTTGCCGCCCAGCTCGAGGACCGTGCGCTTGGCACCGACCGCCGCCTGCTGCATGACCTGGCGTCCCACGGCGTCGGACCCGGTGAAACTCACCACGTCGACGGCCGGGTGGTGGGTCAGCAGGGCCGCCGCGTCGACGCCGCCCGTGACGATGTTCAGCACGCCGGCGGGCAGGCCGGCCTCCTCGGCGACCTCGCCGAGCAGCAGCGCCGACAGCGGTGTGAGCGGTGACGGTCGCAGCACGACGGTGCAGCCCGCGGCGAGCGCAGGCGCGATCTTCGAGATGTTCAGGAACATCGGCCAGTTGAAGGCGGTGATGGCCGAGACGACCCCGGCGGGCTCGCGCAGCACGACGCCCTGGCCGATGCCCAGGCCGAAGGTCGGGGGCTGCGGCCGGGAGAACGCGAACGTCGGGAGCACCCGCTCGACCATGTCGCGGAAGTGCAACAGCGGGGCCCTGACCTGGGCGGCGCGCGCCAGCTGCAGCGTGACGCCGGCCTCGGCCACGACAAGCTCGGTGAAGGCCGCCTCGCGCGCCTCGAGCCCGTCGGCGAAGGCGCGCAGCACCTGCTGGCGCTCGAGGACGGGCAGGTGCGCCCACGGTCCCTCGTCGAACGCGCGCCGGGCGGCGATGATCGCCGACTCGACGTCGCCGACCGTGGCCTCGGCCACCTCCCCGACCAGGGAGCCGTCCGCCGGGTTGAGCACCTGCAGGCGTCCTCCGTCGGACGCAGCGCGCCACGCCCCGTCGATGTACAGCTCTGTGGGCCAGCCGCTCACGTGCCTCACCGTCCTTCGTCCTGATCGGCTCCGGAGCGGCTCCGCCGGCTCCGTCTCCTGTCCGCTTCTGTCGTACACATCAAACACGGACTGTCGCGCCCGTCGCGTCCGGGATGTACGTTGCCTCACATCCCGCCGTCGTGCAAGGGCCATCGCCGCAGAAGGAGACCGATCGTGCGAGTCCATGTGGATCCCCAGCGGTGCCAGGGACATGCGCGCTGCGCAGCCCTCGCTCCCGAAGTGTTCGAGCTCGACGAGAACGGTTTCTCGACCACGCGGGACGGCGTCGTGCCGCCCGACCTCGAGCTCGACGCCGGCAAGGCCGTGCGCAGCTGTCCCGAGGACGCGATCAGCGTGACGCTCGAGGACTCGGCGGTGCACGCATGACCGCCCTGACCCCGCCGCTTCCTCGCCTGACCCCGGAGTCCGACTTCTACTGGACCTCCGGCGCCACCGGCACCCTGTCGCTGCTGCGGTGCTCGGCCTGTGGCTTCTACCTGCACCCGCCGACGCCGCAGTGCCGCGCCTGCGGCTCTGCGGACGTCGCGCCGCAGCCGGTCTCCGGACGCGCCACCCTGTTCACCTTCACGGTGTCCTACCAGCAGCTGCTGCCGTCGATCCCCGCGCCGTACGTGGTCGGGATCGTGGCCCTCGAGGAGCAGGACGACGTGCACATCACCACCAGGATCGTCGGCGTCGACCTCGACGAGGTCCGCATCGGCATGCCGCTGCAGGTCCGCTTCGAGCAGCACGACGACGTCTACCTGCCCCTGTTCGCGCCGGTGCCGGCGTGAGGGGCAAGTGGGAGGACCACGTCGTCATCTCCGGTGCCGGGAAGTCCGACTTCGCCCGCCGTTCCGGGCGTTCCGAGCTCGACCTCGCGGTCCAGGCCTCCCGCGACGCCATCCAGGATGCTGGGCTGACGCCTGCGGACATCGACGGGATCATCGCCTGGCCCGGGGAGATCCCCGCCCCCATGGGCTTCAGCGGCCCGGCGGCCCTGCGCGTGTCGGACGCGCTGGCGCTGGGCGAGCTGACCTTCCACGGCTCCTGGACCGAGGGGGCCAGCCAGCTGGCGGGTCTGTTCTCCGCCTGCCACGCCGTTGCCGCCGGTGTCGCCAAGCACGTTCTCGTCTACCGCGCCACCGGCGAGTCGAGCGGGCAGGGCGGTGGCGGCCGGTCGGCTGTCCACCCCGTCGACAACAACGGCATCGTCGGAAACTTCTCCTGGCTGCGCCCGTTCGGAGCCGTGTCCGCGGCGCACTGGATGGCGCTGATGGCGACGCGCTACGTGCACGAGTACGGCCTCAAGCCGGAGCAGCTCGGCTGGGTCGCGGTCAACAACCGCGCGCACGCCGCGCTGACGCCGCACGCGGTCTACCGCGACCCGATCACGATCGACGACTACCTCGAGTCGCGCGTCATCACCAGCCCGCTGCGCCTCTACGACTGCGACGTCCCGTCGGATGCCGCGGTGGCCTTCGTCGTCTCAGCGGTCGACACGGTGCCCGACCTGCGGGCACCGGTCCGCATCGAGGCCGTGGGCAGTGCGTACAGCGGCCGGCCGTTCTGGGACCAGTGGACGCACCCGACCCACATGGCCTCCCACGCGGCGGCCAAGCACATGTGGTCGCGCACCGACCTGCGGCAGGACGACGTCGACGTGGCGCAGCTCTACGACGGCTTCTCGTTCATCCTCATCGCCTGGCTCGAGGCACTCGGATTCTGCGGTCCCGGCGAGGCCGGAGCCTTCGTCGAGGGCGGCGAGCGCATCAGGATCGGCGGCCAGCTGCCTCTCAACACGGGCGGCGGGCAGCTCTCGGGCGGCCGGGTGCACGCCCACTCGCTGCTCTACGAGAGCTGTGTGCAGATCCGCGGCGAGGCGGGTGCCCGCCAGGTGCAGGGCGCCCAGGTGGCCCTGACCTCAGCGGGAGCGGGACCGCTCGGAGGGGCGGTGCTGCTCACGCCACCGCGCTGAGCAGACAGGCCCGCACGCCAGCGGCCGCCGTCCCCGAGGGGCGGCGGCCGCTGGCGTGCGGGCAGCTACAGGCCCATGTCCTTGGAGATGATGGTCTTCATGATCTCGCTCGAGCCGGCGTAGATGCGGGTGACGCGGGCGTCGGCGTACGCCTTGGCGATCGGGTACTCCAGGATGTAGCCGTAGCCGCCGTGCAGCTGCAGGCAGCGGTCGACGACGCGCCCCTGGAGCTCGGTGCAGTAGAGCTTGACCTTGGCCGCGTCCGCGCCGCTCAGCTCGCCCAGCTCGTTCGCCTGCAGCGCGTTGTCGAGCAGCGCCTGGCCCGCCTCCACCTCGGTGGCGCACGCCGCCAGCTCGAACTTGGTGTTCTGGAACGACGCGACGGTGGTGCCGAAGGCCTGCCGGTTCTTCACGTAGTCGACCGTCGTGACGATGGCCTGCGCGGCCGCGGCCTGCGAGTTCACCGCGATGGACAGCCGTTCCTGGGCCAGGTTGCGCGTGAGGTGCGGCCATCCGTCGCCCTCTGCGCCGAGCAGGTTCTCCACAGGGACGCGCATGTCGGTGAAGCTGAGCTCCGCTAGGTCCTGCGACTTCAGCCCGATCTTCTCCAGCTTGCGGCCCCGCTCGAAGCCCGGAGTGTCGGCCTCGACGACCAGCAGGCTGATGCCCTTGCGACCGGCAGTGGGGTCGGTCTTCACGCACAGCACCACGAGATCGGCGACCAGGCCGTTGCTGATGAACGTCTTGGCGCCGTTGACGACGTAGTGCTCGCCGTCGCGGACCGCCGTCGTCCGCAGCGCCTTGACGTCCGAGCCGGCACCGGGCTCGCTCATGCCGAGCGCCGACACGGCCTCGCCGGTCACCAGGCGCGGCAGCCAGCGTGCCTTCTGCTCGTCGGTCGTGAGCTCGAGGAAGTAGGGCATGCAGATGTCGGTGTGCACCCGCAGCCCACCGAGGGCCAGCCCAGCGCGCTGCGCCTCCTCGGTGAGGATGACGTTGTACAGGAAGGTCGCGGACTCGCCGCCGCCCCCGAACTCCTCCGGGACCTGCACGCCGAGCAGTCCCAGCTCGCCGGCCTGCAGCCAGAAGTCCCGCGGCGGGTGGCCCGCGGCCTCCCACTCGGCGTAGTGCGGGACGGCCTCCTTCTCGTAGAACGAGCGGACCAGCTTGCGGAAGGCCTCGTGCTCCTCGGTGAACAGCGTGCGGCGCACGACGTCTCCTCACGTGTCAGGGGGCGGGTGTCGGGGGTGTACCGGTCCGGCTCGGCGGTGCTGGCGGCGGCAACCGCCCGGTCTCAGAGCCGCTCGACCACAAGAGCGTTGGCCATGCCGCCGGCCTCGCACATCGTCTGCAGGCCGTACCGGCCGCCCGAGGCCTCGAGGGCGCCCAGCATCGTGGTCAGCAGTCGTGCGCCGGACGCACCCAGCGGATGGCCGAGGGCGATGGCGCCGCCCTGGCCGTTGAGCTTCGCGGGGTCGGCCCCGAAGTGCTTCTGCCACGCCAGCGGGACCGAGGCGAACGCCTCGTTGACCTCGTAGTGGTCGATGTCGTCGAGCGACAGCCCGGTGCGCTTGAGCACCCGCTCGGTCGCCGGGATCGGCCCGGTGAGCATCAGCAGCGGGTCGTCTCCGACGACGCAGGTGCCGACGATGCGCGCGCGGGGTCGCAGCCCGAGGGCGCTGGCCCGCTCCTCGCTCATGAGCAGCAGCGCCGTCGCCCCGTCGGTGATCTGCGAGGAGTTGCCAGCGGTCACCGACCAGGTGATCTCCGGGAAGCGGGCGCTGCTCTCGTCGTCCTGGAAGGCCGGCCGGAGCGCCGCCAGGCCCTCGGCCGTCGTCCCGGTCCGGATCGTCTCGTCCTGGCTCACGACTCGGGTCTCCCCTGTCGGGTGGGCCCCGGACGGCCGCTCGTCGTCGACGCTGACCGCGCTCGGGTCGACCTCGACGGGCACGGTGATGGGCACGATCTCCTGGGCGAAGGCGTCCTGCGCCGCCGAGGCCAGGGCGTGGGAGCGCGCGGCGTAGGCGTCCATCTCGTCACGGGTGATGCCGTACCGGGCAGCCACCAGCTCGGCGGACACGCCCTGTCCGACGAGCCCGGGGGCGTAGCGCTCGGCGATGCCCCGGCCGTAGACGTCGGCGCCCATGCGGGCCGACCCCATCGGCACCCGGCTCATCGACTCGACGCCGCCCGCGACGGCGACGTCGTAGGCGCCGGCCATGATCGCGTGGGCGGCGAACTCGACGGACTGCTGGCTCGAGCCGCAGCGCCGGTCGATCGTCACCGACGGGACGTGCTCGGGCAGGCCGGCAGCGAGCCAGGCCAGCCGGCCCGGGGTGGCGGCCTGCTCGCCGGCCTGGCTGACGCACCCGATGAGCACGTCGTCGACCAGGCCCGGGTCGATGCCGGTGCGGTCGACCAGCCCGCGCAGGACCTGGGCGAGCAGGTCGACGGCGTGCAGTGGGGACAGCGCACCTCCCGGCCGGCCGTGGGCGGCCCGCTTGCCCTTGCCCATGGGGCTGCGGACGGCGTCGACGATCACGGCACTGGTCAGCTGGACGGACATCGGAGCCTCCACGGGGACGGGTGTGCACTCAGGGACGACAGTACGTGTCCGATCCGTCTCGGACGACGACGAGCACGGACGAGCGGGCCCGCTGCAGGCGGGCCCGTTCGGTCAGACCTCCGGCTCGGGTGCGGTGGGGTCGAACGGGTTGAACCACTTCCCCGTGACGGCCGTCGGCTCCCCGTCCTTGACGTCCAGGATCTGGATGTAGGGCGTGAAGATCCGGTTCAGGCCCTTCAGCGTGAGCGCGTTCTTCGTCGAGAACTTCGGCACGACGCCACCCAGGTCGAGTCCGTCCGCCTGCGAGAAGGCGGCCATCAGGCTGGCCTTGTCGATCTTCTCGAGGCCCTGGTCCGCCACGATCCTCTGCACCGCACGGACCGCCAGCCAGGAGGTGATCGCGTAGGCGCTGCGCTCGGCGTCCGGTGCGTACTCGTCCATGTCGGCGTTGAACTGCTTCATGCCAGGGACGTCGGCGTTGAGGGGGGCGTAGGCACTGGCCAGCATGAGCGGTTCCGCGGCGCTCCCGAGCTGCTCGAGCAGGACCGGGCCGGCGGCGGTGGCGGCGACGGGGATGTCGAGTCCCTGGGCACCGTGGCTGCGCAGGAACGACGCCGTCTGGACCGGCTGCGTCACCAGGCCGATCCCGGAGTTGCCGCGCGCCGCCGCGGAGACGACCGCCGTGATGTCGGTCGTGGTCAGCGGGATCGGGACCTCGTTGCCGAGCTCGATCCCGGCGCCCTTGGCGCCGGCGGCGATGAAGGTCAGGCCGACCGCAGCGGTCGGGATGTCGACGAAGGCGATGCCGATCTTCTCGGCCCCGGCCTCCTTGAGCGCGTAGGGCAGACCGGCCGTCCCGGACGGGCCGGCACCGAACAGCGGGAAGGAGATCTCGCTGGAGAAGTCGCCTCGGTTGATCGCGAACGGTCCGATGTTCGGGACCTGGGCGGCCTCGAGGACGGGGTACACGGCGTCACCGACGGCTGTCGTGGAGCCGACGACCGCCGCGAACTCGCCGCTCACGGCCTCCCGCGCGCAGTTGGCCCCGTCGGCCGCGCTGAACTTGTCGTCGCAGACCTCGACCTCCACGGGCCGGCCGGCCAGGCCGCCCTCCGCGTTGACGGCCTTGACGGCGGCCTCGATGGCCGAGACGGCCTCGGGCCGGGACTGCTGGTTCTGCGCGGTGAGCTGCTGGATCGTGAACAGCCGGACCGGTGGGCCCACGAGCGCCGCGGCCCCCTGGTCGGCGGCGGCGGTCTCGTCGTCGCTGCCGCAGCCCGAGAGAGCGAGGGCGAGGCTCAGGCCTGCGGCGGCGACGGCGGTGGTGCGACGTGGTGCCCTCATGGAGGAGCCCTTCGGGGGATGAGACAAGTGTGAGTGGAGTTGTACTACCTGTGCCGCACGAGTGCAACGCCCGGCACCAGGGCCGGTTAGCCTCGAACAGCATTGACAGCAACTGTCTTGATTGCCTACCGTCATGTCAGCCGTGACCACGGCCATCCGCGTACCCAGGGAGCTCGCCGTGAAGATCACCTCGCTCGGTTACCTCGGCTTCCGGTCCCCTCTCCACAAGGAGTGGGAGTCCTTCGGGCCCGAGGTCTTCGGGCTGGGCCTGGCCGAGCCCGGCTCCGACGGCACCGTCTACCTGAGGATGGACGACCGGCACCACCGCGTAGCGGTGCACCCGGGCGACCAGGACGAGCTCGCCTACCTGGGCTGGGAGCTCACCGGGAAGGCCGCCTTCGTCGAGGCCTGTGCCGAACTCGAGGGGCACGGCGTCGACTTCCGCCTGGGCAGTCCGCAGGAGTGCCAGGAGCGCAAGGTCGCGGCCTTCGCGCAGTTCGTCGACCCCGCAGACTTCACGCACGAGATCTTCTACGGCCAGGTCTTCACGGCCGGCTCCTTCCAGACCGCCAAGCCGTCCGCCGGCTTCGTCGCCGACCACCACGGCGTCGGGCACTGCGTGGTCGTCGTCCCCGAGTTCACCGACGAGCTCGAGCACTTCGCGACCGAGGTCCTGGGCTTCCAGCTGTTCGCCGGCTACCTCGCGCCGACTCCGGACGGCAAGCTCGCCGGTCCGCAGTTCTACCGCTGCAACCCTCGGACGCACTGCTTCGCCTACATCGCCATCCCCGGCATGCGCGGGATGCAGCACTGGTGCCTGGAGGCCAACAGCCTGGACGACGTCGGCAAGGCCTACGACATCGTGCAGTCGCGCGAGGACATCCCGATCACCATGTCGCTCGGGCGTCACATGATGGACTCCCTGGTGTCGTTCTACCTGCGGACCCCGACCGGCTTCGACATGGAGTTCGGCGCCGGCGGCGACGCCCTCAGCGATGACTATGTGCAGCTGAGCCCGTCGAGCCCCGAGGTGTGGGGCCACAAGTTCGTGACGCAGGGCTGGGCCCCGACCGTGCGGCCCGTCGCGCCGCCGACCTGAGCGCAACCACGTCGGCGCCGCCGGCCCCTCCCGCCCCGGCGGCGGGCCCGCCCCGCTCGGCGCTCCTGCCCCTCGCGGGGATGACCCTGGCCGGGGCGATGCTCGCCGTGCAGACGCGGGTGGCCGGCGCCCTGGGCGTCGAGATGGGCTCGCCGCTCGCCGCCAGCGGCATCTCCTTCGCCGTGGCCGTGGTGGCGCTGGCGCTGCTGGTGCTGGTGCGCGACCGCGACGCCGTGCGACGGCTGCGCCAGGGACCCACGCGCTGGTGGTACTGGCTCGGCGGCGTGTCCGGTGCCTTCTCGGCCACCGCGATGGTCGTCGCCGCCCCGCGCGTCGGCGTCGCGGTGGCCAGCGTCGGCTCGTGCACCGGCATGGCGCTGGGCGCCCTGGCGGCCGACCGGGCCGGCTTCGGCCCGTCGGGACGCCATGTCCTGACGCCCGCTCGCGTCGGGGGCTCGCTCCTCGCCGTTGCCGCGGTCGCCGCCGCCTCCGGGTCCGCCTCTGCGGGCGGGGAGCTGGGCCTGCTGGGCGTCCTGGTCCTCGCGGGCGTCGCCACCGCGTTCCAGCAGCCGGTGAACGGCCGGCTGGGCGCCGTCTCGGGCGGGGCGTTCGTCCCGGCGCTGGTGTCGTTCTCCGTCGGCATGGCGGCCCTGCTGGTGCTCCTGCTGGTTGCCCTGCCGAGCGTGCAGTGGCCGACCTCGCCGTGGCTGTACACCGGCGGGCTGATCGCCGCCGGGTACATCACGTCCTCGGTCCTGGCCGTGCGCCGGCTGGCCGTCCTGCCGCTGATGCTCGCGACCGTGGGCGGCCAGCTCACCGGAGCGGCGCTGCTCGACGGGCTCGTCCCGCTCGAGGGCCGCCCCCTCAGCGCCGGCGCGGTCGCGGGCGCCCTGCTGGCTCTGTCAGGCGTCGCCCTCGCGGCGCGCCGACCCGGCTGACCCGACCCGGCTGGGCTGACCCGGCGCGCGCCGGGTCAGTGCGGGGGAAGGGATCAGCTGCGGACGAGCACGATGGCCAGCTCGGGGCAGGCCTCCGCGCCCTCGACCGCGCTGTCCTCGTCGTCGGACGAGACCAGCTCGGTGTCGACGTAGGCGAAACCCTGGTCGTCCAGCTTGTAGACCGACGGGCAGATCTCGGCGCAGATCCCGTACCCACAGCACTTCTCGCGCTCGACCTTGACGTGAAGCGTCACGACTCTCGACTCCGACCTGGATGGGGTGCGAGCACGGCGGCTGGCACGGTGGGGTGTGATGGACGTTACTCGGTGGGCGTGTGCGGACGTCCCGCTCAGGACCGGGACAGGTCCGCGATCACCTGACGGCGCAGCAGCTTGCCCGTGTCCGTGCGGGGCAGTGCGTCCGTCAGGACGACGAGGTCGGGGGTCTTCGAGCCGCGCAGGTGCGTGCGGACCCAGGCCTGCAGCTCCTCCGGGGAGCACGTCTGGCCCGTGCGGGGCACCACGGCCGCAGCGATCCGCTGGCCCCACTCCTCGTCGGGCAGCCCGACCACCGCGACGTCGGCCACGGACGGGTGCCGCTGCAGGACGTCCTCGATCTCCGCCGGGGCGATGTTCTCCCCGCCGCGGATGATCGTGTCGTCGGTGCGCCCCTCGATGAACAGGAACCCCTCGGCGTCGAGCCAGCCGCGGTCGCGGGTCGAGAACCAGCCGTCGACGACGTTGCCCGCGCTCCCGCGGTACTCCCCCGAGACCTGCTCCCCGCTGACCCACAGGTCGCCGGCGACGCCGGCCGGGCACGGGGCACCGTGCTCGTCGCGGACCTCGAGCTCGATGCCCGGGACGGCCCGGCCGGCCGAGCCGAGCCGGGCGCGCACCTCCGGGTCACCGCTCGAGCCGGCAGCCCGATGGTCGTCCGGCCCGAGCAGCGCGATGGTCGAGCTGGTCTCCGTCAGGCCGTAGGCGTTGACGAAGCCGGTGTCGGGGAACAGCGCGAGCGCGCGCTCGATCACCCGGCTGGGCATGGTGGCGCCGCCGTAGGCCAGCGCTCGCAGCTTCGGCGCAGTGGCCGCCGGGTCCTGCTCGAGGTGGTCGACGATCCTCGAGAGCATGGTCGGGACGACGAGCGCGTGCGTCACACCCTCTCGGTGGGCTGTCTCCAGCCACGCCTCGGGCGTGAAGGTCGGCAGGTGGATGACGCGCCGGCCGGCGTAGAGGTTCGTGATCGTGTTGGCGACGCCGGCGATGTGGTAGGGCGGGACGCTCACCAGGCTGGCCTCGGACGGGTCGGCGGAGGCGAACTCGATCGTCGACAGGACGTAGGACGTCAGGTTCCGGTGCCGCAGCACCGCAGCCTTCGGGGCGGCCGTGGTCCCGCTCGTGTAGAGCAGCAGGGCGACGGCGTCGGAGTCGACGGCGCCGACCAGCGGGACGTCCGACCGGTCGACCGCCGTCCGCTCGAGCCACTGCTCCGGCGTCAGGGCGTCAGGACCGACCGCCCCGGAGTCCCGCAGCCAGGCGTCCGCGATGACAAGCGCAGGCTCGTTCTCGGCGATCAGCGCCGCGATCTGCTCCCCGGGCATCCGGTAGTTGAGCGGGACCAGCGGCACCCCCGCGGCCGCCGCGGCGAACAGGGCCACGGGGAAGGCCGGTCCGCTGCTTCCGACGAACATCAGGTGCGCGGCCCCGGCCTCCTGCACCGCGACGGCGCCGTTGCGGGCGCGCTGCTGCAGCTCCTGGGCGGTCATGCCCTGGTCAGCCGTGCCGAGCACGACCCGGTCGGGGTCGCCGGAGACGGCCATGTCCAGCAGCAGGCCGAGGTCCATGACCGGCCCTCAGTCCGAGGAGGGCAGCGGCTTGGCGCCCTTGAGCGTCAGGACCCGGCCGTCGGCGGTCAGCGCTCCGGCTCCGCCCTTGGTGCACAGCAGTTCCAGCGAGCTCGTCTCGTCGACGTACCGCTTGCCCAGCAGCGTGCTCCCGTCGTCCCCGGGAGCCGCGGCCGCTTCCGTGGCCGCATCGAGAGCCACCATCGGTGCGCCGCCGCAGCGCAGCTGGACCGCGTCCTGCGGCCCTCGGACCACGACGACCTCTGCCTCGGACACCGTGCTGCGCAGCCGCGCACCGGGCTTGACTTCCGTGACGGCCATGGCCGGCTCCTCGTGTGTGTCGTGACCGCGACCGGGACGAGCAGCCGTGGTGTCTTCGGTCCTCGGAGTGTACGGTTGAGACGCTATCTGTTCAAGACGCAACCCTGACCTGCCACGTCGCCGGCCTCACCGGCCACGAAGAAGTCCGCGGAAAGACTAGAACAAGGTGCATGACTTCTGTCACACTAGTCCCGCTCAGCGGACGATCTTGACCCGAACAGGGACCGCCACGTCGCGCGTCCAGACACGACCCTGCTGCCCCGACTCGGAGGTGCGTCCAGCGTGGAAGAAGTCCTGAAGTTCGCCATACTCGGCCTGGCCGTCGGCGCGGTCTACGCCGTCGCGGCGCAAGGCCTCGTCGTCGTCTACCGCGGATCCGGAGTGCTGAACTTCGGGCACGGCGCGATGGCCCTGCTCGGCGCCGCGCTCTACATGGAGCTGCTCGACAACGACGCCCCGAAGGTGGTGGCGGTGGTCGTGCCGATCCTGGTCATGGCCCTGGTCGGCGTCGGGATCTCGCTGCTGATCATGCGTCCGCTGCGCACGGCCTCGGCCCTGGCCCGCCTCGTGGCCACGCTCGGCATCCTCGCTGTGGTCTCCTCCGCCGCCCAGATCCGGTACGGCTCGGAGTTCCAGTTCGTCGACAGCTTCCTGCCGGCCAAGAACCGGACCCTGTTCGGCGACGTGAGCGTCGGCGAGGACCGCCTGTGGATCATCGGCATCGCCGTCGTCCTCACGGCCGCCCTGACCGTGGTGTACCGCTCGACGGACTTCGGCCGCTCCACCGCCGCCGTCTCGGAGAACCAGCGCAGCGCCGCGGCGCTCGGCGTCTCCCCCGACGTGATCGCGACGGCCAACTGGGCCCTCGGCGGCGCGCTCGCGGCGCTCGCCGGCATCCTCATCGTGCCGATCACCGGCTTCGCACCGGGCACCCTGGCGTTGCTCATCGTCCCCGTCCTGGCCAGCGCCATGGTGGGTGGCTTCTCCTCCTTCGCCCTCACCGCCGTCGGCGGTGCGGTCATCGGCATCGTGCAGTCCGAGATGACGCGCTACGTGACCGTGACCGGGTGGGCCGAGAGCGCGCCGTTCCTGGTCATCATCGGCCTGCTGATCGTCCGGGGTCAGGCGCTGCCGCTACGGGGGTTCCTCAACGACCGGCTGCCACTGGTGGCTCCGGTGCGCCGTCGGCGCTGGACCGTGCTGGCCGGACTGGTCCTCGCCGGCATCGTGATCGGCGCCGGCTCGGAAGGGCTGCTGGCCGCGCTGGTGCTCACCTTCGCCGTCGGCCTGATCGCGCTGTCCGTCGTGGTCGTCACCGGCTACGCCGGCCAGGTCTCGCTGGCCCAGTACGGGCTCGCCGGGGTCGGGGCGTTCGTCTCGGCCCGGATCGCCGGCGACCTGCTGGGTCTGCCGTTCATCCTCGCCCTGCCGATGGGCGTCCTGGCCGCCATCCCCTTCGGGCTCGTGTTCGCCCTGCCCGCCCTGCGCACCCGCGGCGTGAACCTCGCCATCGCGACGCTCGGGCTCGCCGTGGCGCTCCAGGCGCTGCTGTTCAACAACAAGGACTACACCGGCGGCTACGAGGGGACGATCATCGAGCCCCCGGCCCTGTTCGGCTGGAGCATCGACTCGGTCGTGCACCCGCAGCGCTACAGCGCCGTCGCCCTCGTGGTGTTCGCGGCCTTCGCGTTCGCCGTCTCCAACCTCAGGCGCGGCCGCTCCGGCCGCCGCCTGCTCGCGACCCGCGCCAACGAGCGCGCCGCGGCGTCGCTCGGCATCAGCATCATCGGCGCCAAGCTGTACGCCTTCGCCCTCGGCGCCGGGATCGCCGCGGCCGGCGGCGTCCTGCTGGCCTACCGCTTCCCGAACGTCGACTTCGCCCAGTACGACGTCTTCGCCTCGATCAACGCCGTGGTGCTCACCTTCCTCGGCGGCATCGGCTTCATCGGCGGCGCGCTGTTCGGCGGCCTGCTGGTAGTCGGCGGCCTGATCCCGTACGTCGTGGAGCAGGCCATCGAGCTCGGTCAGTGGGCGACCCTCATCACCGGCATCGCCCTGATCCTGATGGTCATCAACGACCCCAACGGGGCCGTCTTCCGCCAGATGCTGATGAAGCAGGCCCTGCTGGGCAGGCTCAACCGCCGCCAGATGGAGCAGCCGGCGGTGGACTCGCAGGACGACGTCGTGATCGAGCGGGCCGCGCCACGCACGCTGCGCGTCGAGGGGCTGGGCATGCGCTTCGGCGGCGTGGTCGCTCTCGACGACGTCGCGCTGCACGCCCGACCGGGTGAGATCGTCGGACTGATCGGACCGAACGGAGCCGGCAAGACGACCCTGATCGACGTCGTCACCGGCTTCACCAAGCCGACCACCGGCCGGATCGCCCTTGACGACCAGGACATCACGGGGATGTCCGCCCGTCGCCGGGCCGAGCTCGGCATCGGCCGCAGCTTCCAGAACCTGGAGCTGTTCGAGGACCTCACGGTGCAGGACAACCTGTGCGTCGCCGCGGAGGAGCGCGACCTGCGCTCCTACGTCACGGACCTGTTCCGGCCCAGCAAGCCCCAGCTGTCTCCCGCCGCCCTCCGGGCCGTCGTCGACTTTCAGCTCGCTGACGACCTGCTCAAGACCCCGACAGAGCTGTCGTACGGCAAGCGCCGCCTGGTGGCGATCGCGCGCTCGGTGGCCCGGCACCCGTCGGTGCTCCTGCTCGACGAGCCGGCCGCCGGCCTCGACGAGACCGAGTCGCGCGAGCTCGGGCAGCTCCTGCGCCGCCTCGCCGACGAGTGGGGCACCGCGATCCTGCTCGTCGAGCACGACATGGGGCTCGTCATGGACATCTGCGACCGCGTCGTCGTCCTCGACTTCGGCAAGAAGATCGCCGACGGCTCGCCCGCGCAGGTCAGCTCCGACCCCGCCGTCGTCGCGGCCTACCTCGGCCAGCAGAAGGATTCCGAGGACCCCGTCCCCGCCAGCACCCGCCGCGACCCGGTCGCCACCACCACCAGCGGAGCCACCACGTGACCACCACGACCACGACCGAGCCGGCCATCTCCTGCACCGGCCTGAGCGCCGGCTACGGCAAGACGCCCGTCGTCCGCGGCCTGGACCTGCACGTGCAGCCGGGTGAGGTCGTCGTCCTGCTCGGGCCGAACGGGGCCGGCAAGACGACCACCGTGCTGACGCTCGCCGGTGAGCTGCCCGTCATCGAGGGCAGCATCGCCCTGCACGGCGACGCGACCGGCGCACCACTGCACCGCCGGGCCCAGCGGGGCCTGTCGCTGCTGACCGAGGAGCGCTCGGTCCTCATGAAGATGACGGTCGTCGACAACCTGCGGCTCGGCAAGGGTGACGTCGACCGCGCGCTGGCGGTCTTCCCCGAGCTCGAGCCGCACCTGGGCCGCAAGGCCGGGCTGCTGTCGGGCGGTCAGCAGCAGATGCTCGCCCTGGCCCGGGCGCTGGCGCGCCGACCGCGCATCCTGCTGGCCGACGAGCTCTCGCTCGGGCTCGCGCCGCTCGCGGTGGAGCGCCTGTTCAAGGCGGTCCGAGCCGCGGCCGACACCGGGCTGGCCGTGCTGCTCGTCGAGCAGCACGTCTCGAGCGTGCTGGAGATCGCCGACCGCGGCTACCTGCTCGTCCACGGCAAGGTGGTCCTGTCCGGGACGACCGCCGAGCTGCGTTCCCAGTGGCACGAGGTGGAGAGCGCCTACCTCGCCGTCCCCGCCGCCGCCGTCTGAACCCCCAGTCACCCCAGCAGAAGGAGTCCCATGAGCCGGCTGACCGGCCGCGTCGCCCTCGTCACCGGAGGCGGCAAGGGCATCGGCCGGGGCATCTCCCGGCTGTTCGCCCGCGAGGGCGCCACCGTCCTCGTCGCCGACGTCGATGCCGAGGCCGGCAGGACGACGGCCGACGAGCTGGCCGAGCTGGGCACCCCAGGTGAGTTCGTGCACACGGACGTCACCGACAAGGCGTCCGTGGTGGCCGCTGTCGCCCGTGCCGTCGAGGGCCACGGCCGCATCGACGTCCTGGTCAACAACGCCATCAAGCTCTCGCCGAACGTGCTGCTCGAGGACAAGACCGACGAGATGCTCGAGAGCCTCATGCGCTCCGGGCTCAAGGCCACCTGGTGGGCCATGCAGGCGGCGTTCCCGACGATGCGCGAGCAGGGCCGGGGACGGGTGGTGAACATGTACTCCATCGACGCCGAGGCCGCCGCCTGGCTGCGGGCCGACTACATCGCCAGCAAGCAGGCGATCCTGGGGCTGACCCGCTCGGCGGCGGTCGAGTGGGCTCGCTATGGCATCACGGTCAACGCGATCGCCCCCGCCGCGGCCGGCTCGGTCTTCGAGGAGTACGCCAGGCAGGACCCGGGCTTCGTCGAGATGTCGGCGAGCATCAAGCCGCTGGGCCGGGTCGGCTACCCGGAGCCCGACATCGCCCCCGTCGCCGTGTTCCTCGCCAGCGACGACGCCTCCTACGTGACGGGTGAGGTCATCCACGTCGACGGCGGCCTGCACCTGCCCCGCTACAACAACAAGCCAGCCGGCCTGTAACCCACCACTCTGGAGGACCCTTGACCACGACACCCGCCCGGCCCGCGCTGTCCCTCGCCGACCTCCCGGTCGCCTCGGACCGGGAGGCCGCCTGGCAGGCGCTGCTCGACCAGGGACCGCTCGTGGACGTCGACGGGGCTGTCTTCGTCGTGGGCAACAAGGCCGTCGACGTGGTGCTGCACGACCCGGCGACCTACTCCTCGCGGCTGGCCTTCGGCGTCGTGGGCAGCCCCGTGCCGATGGTCCCGATCGCGTTCGACCCGCCCGAGCACATGCGGTACCGCAAGCTCCTGGCGCCGTTCTTCAGCCCGGTGGTCGTCGGGCGCATGTACGAGAGCCTGCGCGAGCAGCTGCGCGCCCTCATCACTCCGCTGGCCGAGGCGGGTCGCTGCGACGTCGTCCGCGACCTGGCCGTCCCGTTCCCGAGCCAGGTGTTCCTCACGCTGCTCGGCCTGCCGCTCAGCGACACCGAGCGACTGGTCCGCTGGAAGGACGCCGTCCTCGCGGCCGCCGGCCCTGCCGGCGCCAGTGAGGGGCAGCAGGCCGAGGCACTGGAGCTGTTCACCTACCTCGGCGAGAAGATCGAGCAGCGCCGGGGTCAGCCGGGCGAGGACCTGCTGACCGTCCTCGTGAACGACACCTCCGCCGAGGCCATGAGCCAGGAGGAGCTGCTCGGACTCGGCTTCCTCATGGTGCTCGCCGGACTCGACACGGTCACGGCGACGCTCGGCTTCGCCTTCGAGCTGCTGGCCCGGGACGCCGACCTGCGCGGTCGGCTGGCCCAGGACCTCACGCTCGTCCCGGGGTTCGTGGAGGAGCTCGTCCGGCTCAACCCGGTCGCCACCTTCACGCCGAGGGTCACGACGCAGGACACCGTGCTCGAGGGACGGGACCTCCCTGCGGGAACCCGGGTGGTCATGGTGTGGGCAGCCGCCAACCGCGACCCCGACCGGTACGAGGACGGCACCGCCGTGCAGCTCGACCGCGACGAGGCGCACTGGGGCTTCGGCGGGGGCATCCACCGGTGCCTCGGTTCGCACCTGGCCCGGGCCGAGCTCCGCCTGGTGCTCGAGGAGTGGCTGACCCAGGTCCCCGACTTCGCGCTGCAGCCGGGGACCACGCCGGTGCTGCCGTGGCCGGCCGGGTTGCTCGGCTTCCCCTCGGTGGAGCTGACGTACGGCGGCGCTCGGACCTAGTCCGTGTGGCCCAGGCCCCGCAGCGCCCGCAGCGTGGCGGCCTGCTCGACGTCGACGCCCGCGGCGCGCTGCTCGACGGCCTCCTGGGCCGAGAGCCCGGCGCCGAGCCAGGCCGCCACCTCGTCCAGCGGCACGCCGGCGGCCCACCACTGCTCGACGACGACGACGGGGTCCTGGCCGGCCTTGGCCAGCCGGGCCGCCTCAGCGGGCGGGACCCCGAGCAGCTGCCAGAGCCTCGCGTCGATGCCGGAGATGCCGACGCGCGCCCACTCCGGGGGCGCCGGGCCGCCGAACATCAGTCCCATGATCGACGTGGATCCTGCGTGCCAGGACACGGTCATGCACCTCCCCAGGGGATGTCGACGGTCCTCGCCCAGTCGGGCGGCCGCCTTCGGCTGTCGAGCAGCCCGACCACCACGGCGCCATGGCGGGGTCGTTCCTGCGGCCAGTCCGTCCCGCCGTCGGTGAGCACGACGACGAGGTCGGGCCGCGGCCGTGCCGAGGCGGCGGCGGCCAGGCCGGCACGCAGGTCGGTCCCGCCGCCGCCGACCACCTGGACCTCTCGTGCGTCCAGCACCCGCGCGCTGTCGTAGGCCGTGCTGTCGCAGCACAGGACCCGCAGCGAGTGCCGGGCGACGCCGACCGCCCGCAGGACACCGCCCACCTCCGCGACCGCTCGGCTCAGCGGCTCACCGAGCATGCTCTGCGACGTGTCGAGCAGCACCGTCACCTGGGGCACGGGCTGGCGCAGGGAGGGCAGCACCACCCCCGGGACCGCACCGGCCCGGCGGGACGGACGCACGTAGCTGTAGTCGACCCGTCCCACGACGCCGGCCACCCCCAGGCGCAGCGCGGCGGACAGCTCGCGCCGCCAGTCCACGACGGGCTCCAGGACCTGCTCGGCCCAGCGTCGCCAGGCCTCCGGGACGTCGCCGCCCTCGCGGCCGCGGGCCGCGACCGTCCGCGCGGTCTCGCGACGGACCTGGCGGGCCTCCGGCTCGGTGAGCCCCGGCTCGCCGGAGTCCCAGCCGCGCGCGACACCGTCGGTACCGCTGCCGCAGTCGACAGTCGCCTGCACCGACGTGGGTGTCCGGTGGGCCAGGGCCGCCCAGTAGACCTCTGCCGGCTGGCCGTCCGCCAGCCCCAGGGAGGACGGCAGCACGGCGTCCGACGCCCTGGCGTCGCCCGGCACGTCGTCGTTGACCTCGCAGTCCGCGGACACGTTCCAGCGCTGCTGCTCGGGGGTCCGCGGCTGCCCAGGAACGGCCGCGGGCTGTGGGCAGGCCGCGCCGAAGCGGTCGGCGTGCTGGCGCAGCAGGTGCCCGACCTGGTGCACCAGCCAGAAGGCGATGCCGGCGGGCGGCGTCACCGCCAGCCAGTGCGGGTCGAGGTGGACCCGCCACCCGGTGTCGACCGGGAAGGCCCGCAGTGCGGCCGCCGAGCAGCCGGCCTCCTCGAGCCCGTCGACCACCACCGGTTGCAGCGCCAGGACGGCGGTCGTCAGGTAGGGCGCGGTGTGCGCGGCGCGCACCCGGGCGGCGGCCCAGGCCTCCCGCAGGGGCGCGGGCAGGTCCTGCACCCCGGAGCGGCGCACTCCCAGGGCCGCCGACGTCACGGCAGCAGGCCGGCCGCGCGCAGGACGGGGTCCAGCGCCTGCACCTCGGACGGGATCCGCGCGCCGGCTGGACGTCGAGTCGCCAGCATGCGAGCCACCAGGACGGCGATGTCAGGCGCCGTGCTGGAGACCCTCGCCACGACCCGCCAGGCGGCGTCCCACAGTTCCGGCGTGCCGTGGTTGACGGCGTAGTCGGCCACGGCGGCCAGGGCGGCGTAGGCCCGGTCACCGCGCTGGGGCAGCTCGAAGCTGTCCGGGTCGGCGAGCACCGCCGCCGGGTCGGGGAGGTCGAGGTTGGCTGCCCACGAAAGGAACTCGAGCCCAGCGCCCTCACCGACGGCACCCGTGACCAGCAGGCTCCGGACCTCGCTCGTGGCGCGGGCAGCATCTGCCGCCGCCACGAGCCTGGCCGCCGTCTCCCAGCTGCGCGGGCTCGGCCAGCCCCGGCCCGCGGCCGACGACGTCTTGGGGACGTCGAGGACCAGCGCGGGCCGCACCTGCAGAAAGGCGCCGACCAGCGAGCGGGCGACGAGGCCCTGACCCGCGTCGGAGTCGGGACGGGAGAGGACCGCGGTGGGCGGCGGGAAACCGACCGCCAGGCCGCGCGCCACCGTCTCGGCGTCGACGCTCCAGTCGAGGTGGACCAGGCGGTTGGCCATCGGCGCCGAGAGCTCCCAGCCGTCGGCCGCCTCGTCCGGGGGGTTCGCAGCCGCGACGATGCGCACGCCGGCGGGGAGCGCGAGGTCACCGACGTGCCGCTCCAGGACCACCCGCAGCATCGCCGCCTGGACCGCGGGCGGCGCCGTGGTCAGCTCGTCCAGCAGGAGCAGCGAGTTCGGCGCCTCAGCCAGCCGGCGGGCCCATCGCGGTGGGGCGAAGTGCACGTCCCCGTCCGAGACGACGGGCAGCCCGGCGAAGTCCGACGGCTCCCGGATGGCGCCGACCACCACCTCCACCGGCCACCCCAGGGCGTTCGCCAGGGACAGCACGGCGGAGGTCTTGCCCGTGCCCGGGCTGCCCCAGAGCAGCACCGGCACGTCGGCCTTTACGGCGACCGCCAGCGCGTCCAACTGGGCTGAGCTCATGTCCGCCTTCCCGGGGTCGCACGGTCCTGGACCGCTCCTGGCCACCGTGGCCCGCCCGACGCCGCGCACCGGGACGCCGGCGGGCGCCGACCGGCTCAGCCCGCCGGAGCGGTCTGGGTGGCCTCCTCGGCGGCGTACAGGGTGGACGGCTGCGGGGCGTTCTGGAACTTGTGGCCCCACACGCTCAACTTCTGCGGGCGCTGCTCGGTGAAGGGGCGCTCGTGCGACTCCTCCACGCCGTCCCAGATGTACTCGACCGGGAAGCCGGACGGGGTGAAGGAGTAGAAGGAGATCACCGGGTCCTGCGCGTGCCGGCCCAGCGTGGCCATCAGCTGGATGCCGCGCTCCTGCACGAGGTCGTAGGCGATGCCCACGTCGTCGAGCTCCTTGACCTCGATCCCGATGTGCTGCAGGCCGAGCAGGCCCGGCATCGTGGCGTAGCCGATGCTGTGCGAGCGCAGGTTGAGCTTGGGCGAGTAGAAGCGGAGCCGGCCCGTGCTCATCCCGGAGCCGTACCACTTGAACTGCATCACGTCGGTGACGAAGTGCTCCAGCTCGTCGGTCCACTCGGGCACCGCCAGCACGACGTGGCCCAGACCCCCGTCACCGGCCATGAAGCCCGCGTGCGGTCGGCCGGGCAGGAACGAGTGCGGGTTGAACGACTGCGCGTAGAACAGCTCGTGGCGCTGGCGGTCGGGGCCGATGAACCAGGCCATCGCGTGGACGCCGCGCTCGTCGATGAGCTCCTGGCCGGCCAGGGTGTACTCGATGCCCTCGCGCTCGAGCACCGTGAGCGCGGCCTCGAACGCGATCCGGTTGCGCAGGTGCCAGCCCAGGTAGGACAGCCGCTCCCGCTCCCCCTGGCGCACCGCGATCCGGTGGTGCCGCTCGTCCATGCGCAGCAGCACGGTGCCCTCGTCCTCCGACGGGGCCAGACCGAGGCCCAGCACCTGCGGGCCATACTCGGACCAGTCGGAGGCGTGCGCTGACTCGAGACCCAGGTAGCCGAGTCCGATGATGTCCATGGTTCTCCTCGTGTGCGTCTGCTGCTGCTGACCCGACCGTAACACTAGGACGGTCTCTGTTCCACGTGTATTGCTGCCGGAACCGGACGGACCTCGGGACGATGCAGGAGGGGCCGGGCGCTGTGCGCGACCCGGCCCCTCCCCTGCTGACGGCGAGCTAGACGGCCGGGGCCGTGTCGGTCGGGTCGATCGGGTTGATGAACTTCTCGTCCAGGACCCTGAGCTCTCCGTCCACGACGTTCTGCACCTGGATGTACGGCGCGAAGATGCGGTCCAGGCCCTTGATCGGGAAGGGCTTGTCCGTGGACCACTTCGGCGCGGTGCCGAGCAGGTCGATGTCCTTGGCCTTGCTCAGCGCGTCGCAGACGGTGGTGCTGTCGACGGTCTCGAGGTTCTGGGACTCGATGACCTCCTTGAGGACGTGGACGCCCATCCAGCCGTTGTAGGAGAAGGCGTTGAGCTCGGCGTCCGGGTTCTCCTTCTCCATGTCCTCACGGAACTGCACCATGCCCGGCGCGTCGGACTGGATCGGCGCGAAGGCCGCGGCCACGACGAGGTTGTCGGCGCCGTCGCCGATCGTGTCGATGAGCTTGTTGTCGGCGGCGCTCGCAGCGATCTTCACGTCGCTGCCCTGCTGCGCCAGGCTGCGTGCGAAGTTCTGCAGCTGCGCGGGAGCCACCACGAGGGCGACACCGTCGGCGTCACGCGTCGCCGCGGCGACGATCGGCGCGATGTCGGTGTTGGTGATCGGGATCGGGATCTTCTGACCGACGGTGAGGCCGCCGGCGTTCTTGGCGCCCATGTCGATGAAGGGGACGACGCCCGCCGCTGTCGCGACGTCGATGTACGCCACGTTGATCTTCGACGCTCCCGCCGCCTTGAGGGCGTACGCGTACCCCGCGACGTTCACCGGGCCCGCCGAGATGATCGGGTAGGAGACCTTGCTGGAGTAGTCCGTGGCGTTGATCGGCTGGGGCGCCAGGTTGCACAGGCCCGCCTTCTCCAGGACGGGGTAGATGGTCCCGCCCTGCTGGGTGGTCGTCCCGACGAGCGCGACAGCACCGGCCTCCACCGCCTTGCGGGCGCAGTTCGCACCCTCGGCCGGCGCGAACTTGTCGTCGCAGACCTCGACCTCGACGGGGCGGCCGTTGATCCCGCCATTGGCGTTGATGCGCTTGATGGACGCCTTCACGGCGTCCGCCGCCTCGTCGGTCGCGTCCTGGTTGGTGACGGTGATCTGCTGGATGGTGAAGATCTTGATCGGGTCGCCGGTGAGCTCGGTGCCCGAGTCGCTGCCCTGGACCGCGGCCTCCTCGTCGGCGTCGTCCCCGCAGCCGGCGATCAGCAGGCCCAGGCTCAGGCCGATGGCGACGGTCGCGGTGCGTGCAGAGTGCTGCTTCATGCGTTCCCTTTCGAAGGGCTTCAGTGGTGTGGGGTACGAAGGGGTGAGTGGTGCACCACGAGGGACAGTAGTGGTCACATCTGTGCTGCTGTGGGACTTCGTGGAGGTTCCACCGCGACGCGCCCGGAGGCGGCTCGGCGACAGACGGTCAGCCGGCCTTGACGACGGCGTCGGTGCCCTGACCGGGCTCCTGCGCCAGCGACGGGTCACCGACGCCGTGCGTGGCGTCCAGGTCGTCGAACTGCATCAGACCGAGTGCGTTGCGGAACCGGATCGCCTCCTGGTCAGCCGTGCTCAGACCCAGACCATCGGTCAGGTCACCCTCGTGCACGTCCGAACCGGAGAAGTTGTCGCCGTACAGCACCTGCGACACCCCGACCTCATCGATGATCGCCCGCCGCATGTACGGCGAGTGGATGTCCAGGTCGTAGAAGAAGTTCGAGTTGTACTCCAGCAGGTCCTTCTTGTTCTTGCTGTCCGGCGCCATCGTCTTGTTCGTCATCGCGAACCGACCCAGCTGGAAGGGCGTGAACCCACCACCGTGAGTGATCAGGATCTTCAGGTCCGGGAAGTCGTCCAGCACCCCACCGTTGGTCAGGTACCAGTAGAACAGCGTCTCGTCGGAGTTCATCCCCACGATCGACGTCGTGTCGAACGGGTCCTCCATCGCCCTGTCGCCCCAGGTCACCGACTGGTTGTAGCCGTGCACGAAAATCATGCAGCCGAGCTCCGAGACCTTCTCCCACAACGGCCGGAACGCCGGGTCGTACACCTCACGACCACCGAAGTTCCGCCCGCCCATCATCAGGCCCTTCGCACCCAGCTGCGTCACCGCCCGCTCCAGCTCCGCCGCCGCCGCCACCGGGTCCTGCAGCGGCGCATGCGCCCAGAAGTAGTTCCGATCGGGGTTGTGCGAGCAGTACTCCGCGAGCGAGTCGTTCACCGTCGTAGCGAACCGCTTCGCGAACTCCACCTCGTAGTGATAACCCACCATGTGCAGCGGCATCGACACCACCATCTTGTCGATCCCCGCGGCGTCGATCGCCGCCAACCGCGGCTCCGGCGCCCAGCGGTCCTCGATGAACTTCTCCAACGGCGGAGCATCCCGCTTGCTCCCCAGCTTCCAGTCACCGATCCGCAACGACCCGTCCTCCCAGAACGGACCCCACTTCTCGTGCTGGTTGAACATGTCCAACGTCAACTGATGCGCATGCAGATCGATCAACAAGGAAACCGCCTCCTCAGGCGCCGTGGTCGACCTGCATCTAGTCATGTGCGACAGGAACCGTCAAGACTGTTCTGTGTTGACGGTCACACTGTGACCTGATCGGGACCTGGCTCCTAGGCCGGCGCCCCCGGTCGGTCGCGACGGCGACAGCGGCAGGTGCCCGTCTGGTGCAGCTCGACCATGTTGCCGGAGGCGTCCGAGAGGAAGGCCTGCCGGCGCTCGCCCCTGCCCGCCGTCCAGTGGTCGACCTCGAGCCGGCTCAGCTCCGCGAGCGCCGCCTCGATCGACGGGACGCCGAAGGCGACGTGCGGCCGGAACGGGTCCCGCTCCGGGGACGTGGCGTACTCCGACGTGCCCTCCACCGCGAACAGGTGCAGCTGCGCGTCGTCGTCCGCATCGAGCCACGTGCCGGGGATGCCGGGGATCCGACGGGTGCCGGGGTCCGGGCGCAGTCCCAGCACGTCCTGGTAGAGGTGCAGGGTCTCGTCGACCGCGGCCGGGCTCATCCGCACGGCGGCGTGGTGCAGCTCCAGGCCCTCCAGCGACACCGCTACCTCCCCCGCTCCTGGGCGTAGCTCGCGAGCAGGTGCGCGAACTCCGGGGCCAGCTCGGGCTCGGGCTCGCCGAGCAGCGAAGCCAGCTGCTGGCTCATGGGGTTGTGGGTGTGCATCGCCGAGTCGTCGGCCAGCACGCCCTTGGCCACGTTCGCGTCGCGGGCGCGGACCAGGACGATGCAGAAGCGCAGCCCTGCCAGCAGCCGGTACCAGCCGAGCTCCCGCGCCCTGCGCCCTGCCAGCTCCTCCCACCTGCGCACCGTCGCCGCGGTGTCCGGGACGCCCTCCAGCGGCGGGACGCCGAGCCGGGTGCTGTAGAATTCGTCGGTCGCGAGCCACCAGCCGAGGTCCACCTCCGCGGGCGCCAGCGCGGCCATCTCCCAGTCCAGGACGGCCGCCACCGCGCCGTCCGCGGCGTACAGCAGGTTGCCGACGCGGGCGTCACCCCAGGACAGCGCACTGTCATCGTGCGCGGGGATGGTCGCCTCGACGTGGTCCATCGCCCGGCCCACCACGCCGACGTCACGGCCACCGACCGCCCAGTCGAACCACTCCCGCGTCTCGACGACCAGCTGTTGCAGCGCCGTCCGGCCCGCGGCCGGGGGACTCAGGGCGTCCAGCCCGGGCAGGGGGACGCGGCTGACCGCCACCAGGGCCCGCAGGCCCTCGTCCCAGTGCCGGGCCCGCTCCTGCGGCGTGAGCTCGGTCAGCCAGCCCGCCGCGTGGCAGCTGGGGATGTCCGCCAGGACCCGGCCCTGCACGTGCCGCATCACGAAGAAGGGGGCACCGAGCAGCGAGGGGTCCGGCTCGACGCCGACCACGTGCGGGACGGGGACGGCCGACGTGCGGCCGACGTGCTGCAGGACCGCGGCCTCGCGGACGGCGTCCGGACGCTGGAACAGCGTCCGTCCCGTCGGCTGCACGCGGACGACGAGGCGCTCCTCCCCCGGCGGGTCACCGTCCCACTGCGCGGTGAACAGGAGCGTCTCGTTGGAGTTGCCCACACTCGCCTTGGCCAAGTCGGGGACGGTCACCGACGGCACGCCGAGCTGCGGTGCCAGCCAGGCCTCGAGGGACCGTCCCCGGTCCTGCTGCGCCTGCTGGTGCTCGCCCACGCGGACGTCCTCCTGGTCTCGAACGGTCAGTACGGTTGCTGCACTATCTGTCCTCGGGCCCGGCAGCACAAGGCCAGACTTTGACGAACGGCACGGTTGCTGCACTATCTGTCATGTCATCCCCTGCCGAGGAGCCCCCGTGCCTACAGCCCCCGTGCTCGCCCCCGAGCTCGGTGCGTACGTCCTGCCGGGGCGCGCATCGTCACCGAAGCTGGCGGTCGAGCAGGCCGTCGCCGGCGAGCAGGTCGGGCTCGGCTCGGTCTACCTGTCCGAGCGCCTCGGCACCAAGGACCTCGGGACCGTGGGCGGGGCCATCGCCCAGGCCACGGAGCGGGTCACCATCACCGCGGCGGCCACGCACATGCAGAGCCGGCACCCGCTGGCGCTGGCGTCCCTCGCGATCACCCTGCAGGCCCTGAGCGACGAGCGCTTCGTCCTCGGCATCGGGCGCTCGATCCCCCAGGTGTGGAAGGCGCACGGGCTGCCGCCGGCCACGAACGCGGTCCTCGTCGACGGGTTGGGCATCCTGCGCCGGCTCTGGGCCGGCGAGGAGGTCTCCTACGACGGGCCCCTCGGCACCTTCCCGTCGCTGTACCTGAAGGACCGGCCGGACGTCGCCCCGCCCCCCGTCCTGCTCACGGCCATCGGCCCGCAGGCGCTCAAGCTCGCCGGTGAGCACTTCGACGGCGTCCTGCTGCACGCCTTCCTCACGGCCGAGGGGCACCGCCGGTCCGCGGACGCCGTGCGCAAGGCGGCGTCCGACGCGGGTCGCGACCCGGGCGCGGTGCGGCTCTACGGCATGGTCGTCGTCGCCGCCGACCTGCCCCAGGACGAGGTCGATCTGCGCGTCCGGGCGCGCCTGGTCACCTACCTCAACGCCCCCAAGCTGGGCGAGAGCCTCGTGCAGGCCAACGGCTGGGACGCCCGCGTGCTCGAGGCCGTGGCGGCGCACCCGCTGATCGCCGCGCTCGAGGGCCGCACAGCCGACGGGGCCCTCGACGGCGAGCAGCTGGTCGAGGTCAGCCGGGTGATCCCCGACGAGTGGTTCGACGAGGGCGCCGCGGTCGGGACCCACGAGCAGTGCGCGGCCGTCCTGCGCTCGCTGCAGGCCGCCGGAGCCGACGAGATGATCGTGCACGGCAGCTCGCCGGAGCTGCTCGGCCCCACCGTGCGCGCCTTCGCCGCGACGGCTCCAGGAGCCTGAGCGAGCCGCGACGCACTCCGCCTGACGCCGTCCACCGAGCCACGCCCACCGAGGAGCACCGTTGCGCTACGTCACCTTCCAGATGCCGACCCCGCTCGGCCCGCAGGAGCGGGTCGGCGCCCTGACCCCGCAGGGCACGGTCGTCGACCTCAACCTGGCGTACCGCGCGGTCGTGTCCCGGCGGGTCGACCCGTCGCGGGCGGCGCGGATCGCCGCGGAGGTCCTGCCCGCAGACCTGCTGCTGCTGCTGGGCAACGGGTCGCTCGGGCGCGACGCCGTCGACGAGGCGCTCGAGGCGCTCGGGGACCGCCGGGCCGAGGCGGGCAGCACGGACGACGAGGGCACGGTCCTCGTGCACGACCTGTCCGGGCTGCGGCTGCTGTCACCGCTCCCCCGTCCCGCGTCGTTGCGCGACTGCTCCGCCTACGAGCAGCACGTCGCGGCCGCCACCAAGGGCAACGTCCCGAAGCGCTGGTACGAGATGCCGGCCTACTACAAGGGCAACCCGCGCACGGTCATCGGCACCGACGTCGACGTGCCCGTCCCCAGCGGGTCCGAGAAGTGCGACTACGAGCTGGAGTACGCCGCGGTGATCGGCCGGTGCGGCGCGGACCTGTCGGAGGCGGAGGTCCTGGACCACGTCGCCGGCTACCTGGTCTTCAACGACGTCTCCGTGCGGGACGTGCAGTTCCGGGAGATGTCGATCGGCCTCGGTCCGGCCAAGTCCAAGGACCTCGACGGCAGCAACGTCCTCGGGCCCGTGCTGGTCACCCCCGACGAGTGGGACCCGCACGCGGCCCACACCATGACGGCGTCGGTCAACGGGGTCCGGTGGAGCGAGGGGTCGACCGACAGCATCTACCACCCGGTCGAGCGCATCCTCGCCTACATCAGCCGTGGCGAGACGCTCCAGGTGGGCGACGTGATCGGCACCGGCACGGTCGGCGGCGGCTGCGGGCTGGAGCTCGGCAAGTACCCCCAGGCCGGCGACGTGGTCGAGCTCGAGGTCGAGGGCCTCGGCCGGCTGCGCAACCGGTGGAGTCCCGCCGCGCCGTGACACACGGCCGGGGCGACTGCTCGTCCGTCCCGGCGCAGGCACGTCGAACGACCTGACCCGGGCGACCGGGACCGACGAAGGAGGACCGCATGGACGTCCGAGGATCGCGTGTGCTGGTGACCGGCGCCTCGACCGGGATCGGGGCGGCGCTGGCCGTCGCGCTGGGCCGGGCCGGAGCCACGGTCGGGCTGGTCGCACGTCGCGGCGAGCTGCTCGACGAGGTGCTGGAGCAGGCCGTGCAGGCCGGCGCCGGACCGGACAGCCGGCGCTGGGCGGTCGACCTGGCCGACCTGCCCGCCGCAACGCGGGTGGCCGGGCAGGCGTGGGACGCCTTCGGCGGTGTCGACGCGTTCGTCAGCAACGCGGCCCTCATCCGGCGGCGCAGCGCCCTGCGGTTGCAGGCAGCCGAGCTCGACGAGCACATGACGGTCAACTTCCTGGCGCCGGCGCACATGTCCCTCGCCCTGCTGCCGCGGATGCTGGAGCGCGGCTCGGGGACGCTGGTGATGGTCGGGTCGGTCGCCGGTCGCATCTGCGCGCCCAGCGAGGTCAGCTACGTCTCGAGCAAGTACGCGCTGGCAGGCTTCGCGGAGGCCCTGGCGGTCGACACCGCCGGCACCGGGATCACCGTCCGGCTGGTCACGCCCGGCCCGTTCGACACCCCCATCTGGGGCGTCAAGGACGACGAGCCCACCCACTACGCCGGCACGAAGCACCCGCCGTCGATGGCCGCCGACGCCATCGTGGAGGCGCTCAGGGGTGACGGCCCCTTCGAGACCTTCGTCCCCCCGTCGGTGGCCGACACCGTCGCCCTCAAGCACGCCGACCTCGACGCCTGGATCAGCATGGCCGCCGCGATGGGCCGAGCGGCACCGGCGTCCGCCGGTTGAGAGCTGTCGCAGCTCCCCAGCCTGTGGACGGGGTGTGACCAAGGACGCCATCTGCGCGTCACGCGAGGGACACGTGTGGTTGCTAGCGTCTCTTGCATGAGCAATGACCTCAGCACCTCCGACCGCATCGTCGACGCCTCGCTCCGCGTCCTCGCCCGCCGTGGACTGCGCAAGCTGTCCATGACAGACATCGGGGACGAGGCCAACGTGTCCCGCGGGACGCTCTACCGGTACTTCGCGAGCCGGGACGACGTGCTGGTCGCCCTCGAGGAGCGGATGCTGCAGACCCTCGAGGCCGAGCTCGAGCAGGCCGTCGAGGCGCTGCCGGACGACTCCGACCGCGTGCCGGCTGTCCTCGGCGCCCTGCAGAGCCACCGCCAGCGCTTCCCGGCCCTGGACGACCTGGTCGAGTCGCAGCCGCGCCTGGTCCTGGACTTCTTCACCCGGGAGTTCGACGCGCTGCTCGAGCTGCTCACCACGTACCTGCACCCGGCCCTGACACGGACGTCCGCCGTGCACACGGGCGCGATGTCGGAGCGCCAGCTCGCCGAGGTGCTGCTGCGGCTCGCCCTGACGGCGGACGTCATCTCCGCCCCGGGCTCCGAGTGGCTCGGCGGCGGAGCCGTGGGCCTGTGGACGTCGCTGCTGGCCCCGCGCGACATCGGCCGCACCCGCGCGACCGCCCCCCGCGACTCCCTGCGTCGCGCCAGCTAGACCTGGCCCCCTCCGGCCCGGCCCTCCCCCTGGGAGAGCCGGGCCGTCGTCGTCCCCGCCCGCGTCTTCGCGCGTCTGCTCGACAGACGACACCTCACTGAGCAAGAATGACAAGAACCGTCCGATCTGACGACGGGGACGTCCGAGTCAAGGAGAGTCATGGGCCGCTTCGACGGCAAGGTCGTGCTCATCAGCGGCGCAGGTCACGGCATCGGCCGGGGGACGGCACGTCGATTCGCCCGGGAGGGCGCGACGGTCGTCGTGGCGGAGATCGACGCCGAGGCCGGGCAGGCGACGGCCGACTCCCTCGCCGAGCTCGGTGGTCGCGGCCTGTTCGTCCCGACGGACGTCACGAAGAAGGACCAGGTGGTCGGCGCCGTCGAGCGCACCGTCTCGGAGTTCGGGCGCCTCGACGTGCTGGTCAACAACGCCAGCCGGCTGTCCCCCAACATCCTGCTCGAGCAGAAGACGGACGACATGCTCGACGACGTGCTGCACGCGACCCTGTGGGCGACCTGGTGGTTCTCGCACGCGGTCTTCCCGATCATGCGGGACGCCGGCGGCGGCCGGATCATCAACTACTACTCCATCGACGCCGAGGCCGGCGCCTGGCTGCACGCCGACTACAACATCGGCAAGGACGCGGTGAAGGGCTTCACCCGCTCCGCCGCCGCGGAGTGGGCGCGCTACAACATCCTGGTCAACGCGCTGGCTCCTGCAGCCGCCGGGCAGGTGTTCGAGCAGCTCAAGCAGCAGATACCCGGGTTCGAGGAGATGGCCGGCGGGATGAACCCGATGGGCCGCGTCGGTGACCCGGAGGAGGACATCGCCCCCGTCGTGCTGTTCCTCGCCAGCGAGGACTCCCGCTACATCACCGGCGAGACCATCCACGTCGACGGCGGCCAGCACCTGCCCCGCTACCAGAGCAAGCCGGCCGACCTCAGCGCCTTCGAGCCGTCGGGCGCGTGACTGCGGGCGCAGCCGGCGCCGGGGGTGAGCTGTGCGGCGGCTGCCGCGACCGCGGCTCCTGCCGGATGGGTGTCCGATCGTGGGACGCCGACCCGGCTGCCGGCACCGTCCTGTGCCGGGTCGTCTGCTCCGCGTCCGACCGCGCCGGGCCGGCGATCGCGCACGGCGGCTGGACCGCCGGCGTGTTCGACGACGTGCTCGGCCGGCTCCCCCGCGCGATGGGCGAGTCCGCGGTCACCGGCAGCCTGCAGGTCCGGTACGTGGCCCCGGTACCCGTCGAGCGCGAGCTGCTGCTGTCCGGGTGGCTGGTGGAGCGCGAGCGCCGGCGACGGACCGTGTCGGGAGAGCTGCGCCTGGCCTCCACTGGTGCCCTGCTCGCGTCGGCCTCGGCCGTCATGGTCGTCGTCGACGCGGGCCACGCCGAGCGGCACGTCGCCTGGCTGGCCGAGCAGGACGGCAGCCCTTGCTCTGCACGAGAGGAACAGCAGTGACTGGAGTGCTCGAGGGCGTCCGGGTCGTCGAGGTGGCGATGTGGACGTTCGTCCCCGCGGCGGGAGCCGTCCTGGCCGAGTGGGGCGCGGACGTGGTGAAGGTCGAGCACCCCGTCACCGGCGACCCCCAGCGCGGGATCATCAACTCCGGCTTCCTCCCGGACAACGCGCAGGGCCTGAACTACATGTGGGAGGTCCCGAACCGCGGCAAGCGCAGCATCGGGATCGACCTGGCCCACGAGCAGGGCCGCGAGCTGCTGCTGCAGTTGGTGGAGTCCGCCGACGTCTTCGTCACCAACTTCCTGCCGGACGCCCGGCGGCGGCTGAGGATCGACGTCGACGACCTGCGTGCGGTGAACCCGCGCCTGATCTACGCCCGCGGGAGCGGTCACGGCCCTCGCGGTCCGGAGTCCGAGCGCGGGGGCTTCGACTCCTCGACCTACTGGGCGCGGGGCGGCATCGGCTACGCCGTCTCCCCGCCCGAGCTCGAGCACCCGGTGCGGATGCGCTCGGCCTTCGGCGACGTCATGGGGGGCTCGACGCTGGCGGGCGCCATCGCCGCAGCGCTCTACCAGCGCGAGCGGACGGGGCAGCCCAGCGTCGTCGACGTGGCCCTGCTCAACCTGGCGCTGTGGCAGCTGTCGGTCGACGTCGCCTCCGCGCCGGTGCTGGCCGGTGACGACGTGTTCCGGTACGACCCGGAGGACCTGGTCAACCCGACCGTCGGCATGTACCGGACGAAGGACGGACGGCACCTGAACCTGACCCTGCTGCAGTCCGACCGGCACTGGGCCGACCTGTGCGCGCATCTCGACCGGCCCGACCTGCTCGACGACCCGCGCTTCGCCACCCACGCGCTGCGCGGCGAGAGCTCCAGGGCCTGCACCCAGGCGCTGAAGCAGGTCTTCGCGTCCCGCACGCTGGCGCAGTGGCGCACCCGGCTCGCCACCCTGGAGGGCGTGTGGTCGCCGCTGCAGACGCCCCGCGAGCTGCACGAGGACCCGCAGGTCCTGGCGAACGGGTTCCTGCGCGACCTGTCCACGTCGTCCGGGCACACGCTGGCCGTCGCCACCAACCCGGCGCAGTTCGACGAGCAGTCCCCCGTGACGGCCGCTGCACCCGAGCACGGGCAGCACACCGAGGAGATCCTGCTCGAGCTCGGGCTGTCCTGGGACGACATCCTCGCACGCAAGGACTCCGGCGCCGTCAACTGACGGCGCCGGCCGGCCCCACCCGCTCGAGGAGCACGCATGACCGGCACCGTCCCCCAGGACCTGCACGACCGGACCGCCGTGGTCACCGGCGCCGCGGGCGGCATCGGCGAGGTCTACGCCGCGGCCCTGCTGGCTCGCGGTGCCCGTGTGGTGCTGACCGACGTCGACGAGCCGGGTGTGCGCGCCGCTGCCGCCCGGCTGACCTCGGACGCGTCGAGGCTGCTCGCGGTGGCGGCCGACGTGACGGACGAGGAGTCGGTGCGGGCGCTGGTCGCGCAGGCCACGACCACCTTCGGGGGCGTCGACGTGCTCGTGAACAACGCGGCCCTGCACCTCGGCGAGTGGAGCGCGGGCGTGGCCCTCCCGGCCGCCCGGTGGCGTCGGATCCTCGACGTCAACGTCGTGGGTCCGCTGGTGTGCGCCACGGCGTGCCGCGCCAGCATGGCCGCGCGCGGAGGCGGGGTGGTCGTCAACCAGTCCTCGTCAGCCGCCTACCTCGCCGCGGCAGGCGCCTACAGCGTGTCGAAGGCAGCGCTCAACGGCCTCACTGCCGTGCTGGCACGCGAGCTCGCCCCCGACGGCATCCGGGTGAACGGCATCGCGCCGGGGTTCGTCGCGTCTCCCGCGGCCGTCGCGCACGTCCTGCCGGCGAACCGCGACCGGGCGGTCGCCGCCCAGTTGCTGCCTGTCGACGGTCAGATGTCGCATCTGGTCGGCGCGCTGCTCTACCTGGTCAGCGACGCCAGCGCGTTCGTCACGGGCCAGACGATCTCGGTCGACGGCGGCGCGGTCCGCCGGGCGTAGTCGTCGCGTCGGGTCAGCGCTGCAGCGCGTCGCTGCGGCCGACGCCACCCATCCACCGGCTGCTGTTGTAGAAGTCGCTGACGTGGCCGCCGGGCGGGACGACCTCGTCGATCGCGTCCAGCAGGGCCTGCTCCAGCGGCGGTCGCTCGACAGCGGCGAGGTACAGCGCCAGCTGCTCCGGGGTCCGCGGCCCGATCACCGGGCTGGTCACCCCGGGCTGGTCCCGCAGCCACACCAGCGCCAGCTCCAGCGCGTGCATCCCGGCCTGGTCCGCCAGCTCGGCGAGGCGCGTCGCGGCGGCCAGGGACGGCCCGGTCAGTCGTTCGCGCAGCGCCGGGAGTCGGGCCGCCCGGGAACCCGCCGGCACGTCCTGCACGGACGTGTAGCGCCCCGCGAGGATCCCGCCCGCCACCGGGGACCACGGCATGACCGCGACGCCGTAGCGCTGGCACAGCGGCACAAGCTCGTTCTCGGCGCGGCGGTCCAGCACGTTGTACGGCGACTGCTCGGTCACGTAGCGCGGCCAGCCGTGCCTGTCGCTGACGGCCAGGCACTCCATGAGGAACCAGGCCGGGTGCGTCGAGGAGCCGATGTCGCGCACCTTGCCGTCGCGCACGAGCTGGTCGAAGGCCGACAGCGTCTCCTCCGGGGCCACGTCGAAGAACGGCCGGTGCAGCTGGTACAGGTCGATGTGGTCGGTGCCGAGGCGTCGCAGTGACGCCTCGCACGAGGCGATGACGTGCCGGCGGGAGGCGCCCCGGTCGTTGGGCCCGGGCCCGACCGGCATCCCGCACTTGGTCGCGATGAGCACCTCGTCGCGCCGCCCGTTGCGGGCCAGCACCTCGCCGAGGATGCGCTCGCTCTCGCCGTGGTGGTAGAGGTCCGCGGTGTCGACGAGGTTGATGCCGGCGTCGAGGGCGGTCAGGAGCATCTGCTCGGACGTCGCCTCGTCGGCGCCGGCACCGACGTTCATCGCCCCGAGGCTGATGGCGGACACCTGCAGGCCGGTGCGTCCTAGTCTTCTCATCTCCATGTCCGAACCGTAACGACGTCGGTCGCCGGACGCGAGGGTCGACGAGGACCGGGCGGGAGCCGACGTGGCGGACGCAGGGCAAGGGCCCGACGAGGTGTGGAGCGCCGACCGCATCGAGGCGACGCTCCCGGCGGAGCTGCGGGCGGCCTTCCGGCTCGAGCACCGCGGACTTCTCACTGCCTGGCAGGCGAGGGCCCAGGCCCTCCTCGGGGCGCAGAGCGCGGCCGAGGCGCCAGCGACCGTCGAACCTGCCCACACGCCGCAGAAGTGGGGCGACCTGATGGACGACTGGCAGCTCTGACCCGACCTCTCGTCAGCCGCAGCCGGCCCACGACCCCGGCCGGGACGCGCCCGGCGCCGCCCCGAGGTCGCTCAGGCTCCGGACCGCCCACGTCAGGCTGCGGACCGCCGCGTCGCGGTCGGGCCCGACGCACGGCGGGACCAGCAGCTCGACGTGCTCCGGAGCGAGCCGGGCTACCCACGACCGCCCTCGCCGCACGACGACGATGCGCAGCACTCCGGAGCAGGTCGTGATGGTCGCCGAGTCCATGGGCGCAGTGTGCGCCAGCGGGAGCCCCGCGAACCCCGAGGACGAGTGCGGCCCCGGGACTGTCTTGAGACGCATGTGACTGTTAGTGTCTAGAACGTGTCCGCGGTCAGCACCGTCGAAGCGATCCTCGAGGGTGCCGCGCGCGCCCTCGGACACCGCGGGGTCCAGAAGCTCTCGATGAGCGACATCTGCGACGAGGCGGGGGTGTCGCGGGGGACGCTGTACCGGTACTTCAAGAGCAAGGACGACGTGCTCGAGGCGCTGAGCCAGCACGTGCTCGAGTCCATGGCAGTGATCATCCAGGAGGCGGTGGACGAGCGGCCGGCGCTCGAGGACCGGCTCCGGGTCGTCCTCACGGCCATGATGTCCTTCACCGACCGCCTGCCTTACACGATGGCGCTCGTGCAGACCGAGCCGGCCTTCTCGCTGGCCTTCTTCCGTCGGTCGATGGCGAGCTACCGGGTGATCCTCGAGCGCTTCCTGTCCCCGGTGCTGGCCGACAGTGCACCGGTGCGCTCGGGGGTGGTCACCATCGGCGACCTGTGCGAGCTCTTCGAGCGGGTCGTCCTGTCTGCCTACGTGATCCGTGACGGCGACGCGGGCAGCGTGCCCGACCTGCTGGCCGACATGTGGGGGGCGCTCGTCGCTCATGGACCGCCGCAGGCGACCGCGACGGCGTAGGGACTGCGGGCGCGCAGAACACGCGTGACGTGCGCCACCTGGGGTACCGTGGGCGGGTGCAGCCACCGCCCGACACCGCCGACGTCATCGTCGAAGGCGCCATGCGGGCGCTCGCCCGGCACGGCACGAGTCGGGTGTCGATGACCGACATCTGCCGCGAGGCCCGGGTCTCGCGCGGCACGCTGTACCGCTACTTCAGCAACCGCGAGGACGTGCTCGACGCGGTCAACCGCCGCATCGCCAGCACCATGCGCTCCAGCTTCGACGAGGCCATCGCCGCCGACCCTCGCCCCGAGGCCCGACTGCGCGTCGTCCTGCACGCGATGATCGGCTTCCCGCAGCAGTTCCCGCACATGACCAGGCTGATCGAGCACGAGCCGAGCTCGGCGCTGGCCTTCCTCTCCCGGGAGATGCCGCGCCTGGTCACGACCCTGACCGAGTACCTCGAGCCGATCTTCGAGACCGCGCCCCCGGTCGTTGACGGACTGCTGTCCCCTGAGCAGCTGTCCGAGATCTTCCAGCGGCTGATCACCTCGACGTTCCTCATCCCGACCCCGGGCTCGGAGCGGCTCGACGAGCGCATCAGCGACATGTGGGACAGCTTCATGACCACGACGCGCCCGCCGAAGCAGGTCCGTGCGCGCTCCACCGCGCGGCCACGCATCTCTGCCTGAGCCCTCCAGCGCCGCCGTCCCCGTCCAGCGCTCACGCACGGGTGCCTCGTCCGCGCCGGCCAGCAGCACGCGGCTCCCTGTCATCACGCTAGGGTCGGAACACAATAGACGCCTACTGTCTCAGGAGAACTTCGTGACTGCCGTCCTCGACCTGTCCTCCGGCCTCGACCCCGTGAAGGAGTCGGTGCTTCTCGCCAAGCCCGACGTCGAGCACTGGGCCGAGAACCTGCTGTTCGCGCTGCACGACCCGACGCACGACATCGGGATGTGGCTGCACCTCGGCACCATGCCGAACCTGTGGCACCTGTGGGAGGACCGGGTGCTCATCTCCCTCCCGGGCGACGCAGGCATCCTCACGTCCCGCTCCTACACGGCGACGCCGCCCGAGCAGCGGCCCGGCGCCGGCAACCTGTTCTTCGAGTGCCTCGAGCCGTTTCGCCGCTGGCGCATCCGGTCCGAGGCCGTCGGGCGGGTCACGCCGTACGAGGACATGCGGACGTCGATGGAGCAGGACGGGATGCGGCAGCACTTCGCCGTCGATCTCGAGGTCACCTGCCGGACCCCGGTCTGGGACCTGCACACGGCGGCCTCGAGCGGGACCGCCAAGGGCACCATGCGCGAGCAGAGCTGGGCGTCCGACCACTACGAGCAGCTGTACACCGTGACGGGCACCGTGACGCTGCCGACCGGCGAGGTGCAGTTCGACGGCACCGGCTGGCGCGACCACTCCCGCGGCCCGCGGGGCGCGAACACCGGGAAGCCCTGGGGCGGACACGTGATCATGGGCGCCTACCTCCCCGGCAGCGACCGGGGCATCGGGCTGTGCCGGTACTACACCCCGGACGGCGGCGTCAGCCTCGAGGGCGCGTACGTCAGCCAGGCCGGGGTCATGCACCACGCCGAGGTGCTCGACGCGCCACTGCTGGGCGAGCTGGTGAAGAGCGGTGAGGCGCTGCGCTTCGGCCTGCGCTCGGACCTCGGGGATCTGACGATCGACGCCGAGACCACGACCAGCATCTGGTCAATGCTCAAGCGGTCGCGGCAGTACTACGGCATCGACCCGACCGGCTCGCTCGGCAGTCGCTACGCCCTCAACTGGGCCCGCTTCGAGCTCGACGGCGAGGTCGGCCACCTGTACGTCGAGCGCTCGGACTGCCCGCCGCCGGAGTAGGGACGGTCGCTGGGCGTCCGGCCGGGTCGACCGGTCACACGTCGAGCGCGGGGAGCGTGGCGGTCACCGGACACGGGGCGGGCACCTCCAGCAGCAGGGCCAGCTGCTGGAGCTTCTCGCTGTGCCGGCCCAGGTCACGGTTGTGCTCGGTGAGCAGTCCGCGCGCCTCCAGTTGCGCTGCCAGCCGCAGGTAGATCGCTGCCAGCCGGAAGGCGCAGAGCACCAGGCCGTAGCGCAGATCGTGCAGCGGGTCGCCCCCCAGCTGGCGGTACAGGTCCACGGTCTGCTGGGGCGAGCCCAGCCCGGACAGCCGCGCACTGCCCTTGTCCATCAGCGCCCACCAGGCCAGGTCCACGGACGGGCCTGCCAGCGAGGCGCTCTCGAAGTCCAGCAGGGCGGTGCAGCGGAAGTCCTCGAAGATCATGTTCTCGGGACGACTGTCCCCCCAGGACAGGCCGGGGGCCGGGGCCGGCGGGAGGTTCTCCACCAGCCACGCCTCACCGGCCTCCATCACCGGGTGCACCTGACCGCCCGCGGCCCAGCGGTAGGAGCGGCGCCAATAGGTGAGGTCCTGCTCCAGGCCGTGCCGCCCGTCAGCCGGCCGGCTCAGAAAGGAGAAGGGCGCCGTGTCGACCGCGTGCAGCGCGACGAGCCGCTCGACGGCGCTGCGCCAGAGCGTCTCGCGCTGCGCGGGGCTCGCGTCCACGACCCACCCCTCGCGGGTCCAGTGCGGGTTGTCCGCAGGCACGAGCCCGGCGACGCGTTCCATGACGAAGAAGGGCGTCCCGAGCACGGAGGGGTCCGGTTCGAACCCGATCATTTCCGGCACCGGGACCCCTGGTGCGGCCGCGAGCGACGCGTACATCTGGTACTGGCGCTCGACGCTGGCATCGAGGTAGAGGGGGTCGTCGGTCTGCAACCGGCCCACCAGCCGCCGGCCCCCGCCCTCCCACGTGGCGTCGAACAGCACCGTCTCGTTGGAGACGCCGTTGCCGCTGGGGCGCTCCACCGGTGAGATCCGCAGGTCCCGCGCCCCGGGCACCTTCGCCATCAGCCAGCCCTGCAGGACTCCGCGCATCGCGCTCGGGTCGTGGCCCTGATCTTTCAGCGGCACGTCCCAGGGGCGTTGCGGGCGGGTGTTCGTCACGGCTAGACCGTAACGCCGAGGTACTGCTCGAACAGCTCGGCGCTGTCGAGCTCGCTGGGCTCGCCGGCGAAGGCGACCTCCCCCCGGTTGAGGACGTAGACCAGGTCGGCCAGCTCGAGGGCGCGCGTGACGTACTGCTCGACGAGCAGCAGACCGGTGCCCTCCTGGGCGAGAACAGCCAGGAACGCGAAGATCTCGTCCACGATGATCGGCGCGAGCCCCATCGACACCTCGTCCAGCAGCAGGTAGCGGGGGTTCTCGACGTAGCCGCGGGCCAGCGCGAGCATCTGCTGCTGGCCGCCGCTCATCGTCCCTGCCACCTGATCGAGCCGCTCTCCCAGCACGGGGAACGCACCGACGGCTCGCTCGATCGCCTCCTCGACGGTGACCGACACCGCCTGCAGCCGCAGGTTCTGCCGCAAGGTCAGGCTGCGGAAGACGCCCCGCCCCTCCGGCACGTGCCCGACGCCGGCCTTGGCCAGCCGGTGCGGCGGCCAACGACTCGCATCCGCGCCATCGACGAGCACGGACCCGGACGTAGGGTTGAGCAGCCCGGACGCCGTGCGCAGCAGCGTCGTCTTTCCGGCGCCGTTGGCGCCCAGCAGGGCCACGACAGCGCCGTCGGGCACGACGAGGTCGACCCCGCGCAGGACCGTGGTGTCGCCGTAGCCCGCATCGACCGCGCGCAGCTCGAGCACGTCAGTCCTCCGTCGTCAGGTCGTGGGTCCGGCCGGTCACAGCCGCGCCCCGGTCAGGTCGCGCGCCGCGGGTGACGGCGGCGCGGGGACGGCCATCCGTGCGGTGACCGGACTGCGCCGGCGTGCCGCCGCGCGACGCCCACCCTGCCCGCCGAGCACCGCCGGAGCGTCCCGCTCCTCCTGCGAGGGGGCGCGTGAGGTGTCGCGATCGGTCAGCAGCGCGTTCGCGACCGCCGCCACGCCGAAGACCGCCGGCAGCAGGCTCAGCAGCCGCTCATCGGTCAGGTACGACGGCAGCACTGCGATGTTGATGCCACCGAGAACCGCCGTCGGCAGCGGGGCGTAGCGGAACGGCGCCCCCGAGATGACCAGGATGGTCAGCCAGGTCAGCGAGGCGAAGAAGCTGAAGCCCACCGCTCCCACCGACTGGGTGAGCCCGGCGAACAGCGCTCCGGCGATCCCGGCCATGAAGGCCGAGATGCAGAAGACGAGGACCCGCATGGAGTTCACGCCCGCACCCAGGGTGCTGAGCGCGGTCGGCGAGTCCGACATGGCGCGCAGCATCCGGCCGAGCCGGCCCCGGATGACGAACGTCGCCAGGCCCGCCATGACCAGGGTCAGGGCCAGCACGACGTAGTAGTAGCCCCGGTCGGAGTCGAGCCCCAGGACCTCTGGTCGCGGCGCCGGCAGCGACAGGGCCGCCCCGAACATCAGGCTCGTCCCGAACAGCAGCCGTTCGATGAGGATCCCGAAGCCCAGGGTGGCGACCGCGAGGTACAGCCCCGACAGCCGGATCGCGGGGACGGCGACCAGGGCCCCGACCGGCACCGTGACGAGTCCGGCGCCGAGCACCGCCAGCAGCCACGGCAGCCCGGCATCGACGGCGAGGTGCGAGAAACCCGCCGCCCCGACGGCCGCGAACGACGCGTGCGCCAGGGACACCTGGCCCGACGTGCGCACGAGCAGGTGCAGCGACAAGAAGATGATGACGAAGATGACGCCGTTGGTGAAGATCGGCAACTTGGCCCCGACCAGCACCGGCAGGGCGACGAGCACGACGAGCGAGAGGCCGCCGACGACCGCCTTGGTCGGCGGGCTGAACGAGGGCGGCGCCTTGGCCAGAAGCCTGAGCTGACCGCCGACCTCGACCAACCGGCGCTTCGGCGCGAACAGCAGCACGGCGAACAGCACGAGGAACGGCACGGCGGACGGCAGGCCGGCGAGGAAGGAGACCGAGCCTGTGTAGGCGGTGGACAGCGCGGCGAGCACACCGATCAGCAGTCCGCCGGCGTAGGTCAGCGGCAGGCTGGAGAACAGGCCCACCGCGCCCGCACCGAAGGCCTGCACGACCAGCAACGTCAGGATCGTCGCGTCCAGGCCGACCGTCGGGACGAGCAGCACACCGGACAGGCAGGCGAAGGACGCCCCGATGACCCAGGAGATGAGGCGCACGCGGACAGGGCTCGTTCCCCCCATCGACAGCAGCGCAGGGTCGTCCACCACGGCCTGCATGGACAGCCCGAGCGTCGTGGTCCGGAAGAACAGGAACAGCCCGACGGCGCTCGACAGGGCGATGAGGAACACGATGACCTGGTCGACCCCGACGTTGAGCCCACCCAGCGACAGGTTGTCGACCGGGAGGAAGGGCGGCACCGACCGCGACTCGGCGCCGAAGACCGTCACCGTCAGCCCGTTGACCGCGATGAGCAGGCCGACCGTCGCCACGATCTGCATCGCCGGGCTGACGCTGGCCAGGGTCCGCCCGAGCCTCTCGAGCAGGACTCCCAGCAGGACTCCGAGACCGAGCACGCAGAGCACCAGGGCGATCGGCCACGGCCACCCGAGCGTGACGTACAGGGTGTAGAAGCAGAAGGCGGCGATGGTCGCCACCGCGCCGTGGGCGAAGTTGAAGATGCCCGAGGTCTTGTAGGTCAGGACCAGACCCATCCCGGCCAGGCCGTACAGCGACCCGGTCACGAGCCCGGCCACGACGTAGATCAGGAACTCGCTCATGCGGCTGCTCCCTCGTCCGGCCGGCACAGCTCGCAGGGGCGGCGGCCGCTCGTCTCGTGGCCAGGCACGTCGGTGTGCTCCACCGACTTGCCACGCACCAGGGCGCAGCCGGCGCGGTGGTAGCGCGCGGTCCCGGGCACGGCCGACAGGAGGTCCGACGCGGTCCGCGCGTCCTCGGCCACGACCGCGGCGGGAGGCGGCTCGTGCGTGTCGACGGCCGGGTGCAGCAGCTGCTCGGTGAGCGGTGTCGACTCCAGCAGCTCCGCGAGACGCAGCCCCACGGTCCTGCGACCGGTCAGCACCCAGGCGCCGCTGCCCACGCTCGAGATCAGGAACCCGATGACGACCAGGGACAGCCAGCCGAACTGCGCGGTCACCTGCGCGGTACTGCCGACGCCGAGCCAGGCCCCGACCACGAGGAGCAGTCCGAGCACGTTGCAGACCAGCAGGCGCAGGGCATCCGACGGCAGCCACGGGACGGACGAGCTGGCCGGCACGGCACGGCTCTCGCGTCCGGTCGACCCGGCCGCGCGGCGCACGGGCCGCGCGGCGGTGACCTGCACCGCCGTCACGACGAGCGCGACGTCCTGCGGGCACCTCGCGGCGCGGGGGCTGCGGAGCCGAGCGGCGGTGCGACCGGCTCGTCGGGCAGCTCCGCCTGCTGGGTCGCCAGCAGGGCCACCTCCAGCGCGTCCAGCTTGCGCCACTCGTCGCGCAGATCCGCGGACAGCCACATCATCGCGCCGACACCCAGCAGGAACAGTCCGCCGACCCCGCCGCTGACGACGTAGGGCAGCTGCTCGAAGACGAAGGCCGACCGGCTCACGCCCAGCCAGCCGATGAGCAGGACCAGCAGGCCCAGAGCCACTGCCACCCAGGCGAACACGCGGTCCCACTGGACCAGTACGAAGGTCTTCACGCCCATAGCACTCTCACTCCGAACAGTCGCAGTAGTTGGACTCCGCCGACGAGCAGGGCTCCGCCGGCCACGAGCACGAGGTAGAAGTAGGAGGTGTCGGCTGCCAGGGCCCCGCGGCTGGACGACGCGGCGACCGCGCGCGTCGAGCCCTCGGCGGGGGCAGTCACGGGAGCCGCCGTGTCGGCGCTCCCGACGCCTCCGGCGGACTCCGGGAGGGGCGGCACCGCGCCGCCTGCCGCGAGCAGCCCGGAGTCTCTGGCCTCCGAGGCTGCCGTGCCGCCGGCGTCGAGGCCTGGCGGTGCGGCGGAGGACGGGTCCACCGGCGAGAGAACCGGCTCCTCGTCGGTCACCGACGTCTCCCCCTCGCCGCCCTTGGCGAAGGCGGCAGCCCGGCCGAACGTGTAGCTCACCGTGACCGGCTCCGGAAGTCCCGGGACGGAGCGCACCTGCTCCACCAGCAGACCGGCCGAGATGACGCCGTCCTTCGTCGTGGTCAGCGCGATGTACTCCACCGTGATGCCCTGGCCGGCCAGGGCCTGCGCCAGTGCGCTGTCGCGGGGAAGGGCGACCTCGGTGCCGGGCAGGACCAGTCCCTTCTCCGTCACGCCGACCGCCTGTCCGGCCACCCGGACCTCGCCGATCACCAGCGCGCTGCGCCGGACGAGCGCGCCGCTCAGTGGCGCGGTGACCTCGGCCGTCGCCGACACCCCGCCGATCCGCAGCACGTCCCCAATGACGACGGAGCCGGCCCGGCTGGCGGAGGCGGCGACGGACGTGCCGTTCGCGGCGTGGCTGGAGCGGGCGGAGGCCTCCGACGATCCGATCGTGCCGGCCTCGGTGACGGCAGCGCCGCCCACTGCGCTCGACGTGGTCGAGCTCGCTCCGGTGACGGACTTCAGGACGACCGGTCCCACGGTCCGCTCCTGCGCCGGGGTTGCGCTGTCGGTCCGCACGGCCAGCGGGAAGTCGTTGAGGTCCTGCCCGGAGGCTCCGCTGGCCGTGCCGAGCACGCCGAACGTCTCCGCCCCCGGGTAGGGCGCTGCCGCGTACCCCTGCGCGTCGGTCGAGCTGGTCAGGGCCTGCGCGGCCGGCAGGCCGGCGTCGGCGAACTGCTCGACGACGAGGAAGCCGGGCGACGCCGCCGCGATCCGCACGCCCTCGGCGCTGCCGACCGCGAAGAACTCGCTCGGGCTGACGGCTGCCTCCTCCTGGGCGAGCGCGCCGGGCTGCGAAGCCGCTCCGAGCAGCCCCGTCATGCCGAGCACCGCCACCGCGGCGAGGACCCCGCCCGCCGGGCGGGACCTGCAGCCACTGCGCAAGGACCGGTCACGGGTCACGGTCAGCCTCTTCCAGAGTCGATGGGAGCGGTCTAGGACGTGCTCGCACTGCACAGGGTCACGGCGCGACGTCGACAGGGCGAGTGAAGCACTAACTGCACAATATGTCGTAGTTGTGCAATACAGTTCGTGGCGTGGAGCCTCTGTCCAGGAGGCTTCGACACGGGGCGCGGATCTCCTGCCGCCACCCGGCCGACGTCGCCGGAGAAACGATGAGCGCAGACCAGCCAGCCCTCGAAGTGCGCGACCTGGTCGTGCGGTTCGGCGGCTTGACCGCGGTGGACGGCGCCAGCCTGCAGGCCCCGCTCGGGCGCATCACCGGGCTCATCGGCCCGAACGGCGCCGGCAAGACCACCACCTTCAACTCCTGCAGCGGGCTCAACCGCCCGACGTCCGGCCAGGTGCTGCTGTTCGGCGAGGACGCCTTCTCGCTGTCGCCCACGGCCCGCGCACAGCGCGGACTGGGACGCACGTTCCAGCGCATGGAGCTGTTCGACTCGCTGCCGGTGCTCGAGAACGTCGCGCTCGGTCGCGAGGCCGGAATCGCCGGCAACAGCCCGCTGCGGCAGCTCGTGGCCCGGCGCAGCGAACGACGGGAGGCGCTCGACGCCGCGCATGCTGCGATGGACCTGTGCGGCATCACCGACCTCGCCGACCGCCGGCCCGGCGAGCTGTCGACCGGCCAGCGCCGCCTGGTCGAGCTGGCCCGCGTGACGGCGGGCGACTTCCGCGTCCTGCTTCTCGACGAGCCCTCGTCCGGCCTGGACAAGAGCGAGACGGCCCGCTTCGGCGAGATCCTGCTCGATCTGGTGCGCGAGCGCGACCTGGGCATCCTGGTCGTGGAGCACGACATGAGCCTGGTGCTCGGCATCTGCGACTACGTCTACGTGCTGGACTTCGGCAAGCTCGTGTTCGAGGGGACCGCCCGTGAGATCGCCTCGAGCGACGTCGTGCGGGCTGCCTACCTCGGCAGCGAGGACGTCGAGGCCGGGCTCGCCTGACCCTGCGCCGGCGCCGGGCCTCCCACCACCGGAAGGGGCGGGAGGCCCGCGCACCACGCCCGTGCGGGCGACCCCTCAGGGACAGAGGTGCTTGCCGCCGTTGGCCTGGCCCCACTTCGTGTTCGTGTACTCGAGGGCGAAGAAGCACGGCACGACGCGCTTGTTGCCCGGGGTGAAGTTCAGCGGAGGCGTCAGGCCGCCGAGGGTCTCGGTGCGGAACGTGCCGAGGTTCTTGATGAGCGCGGCCCGGGAGGCCGGCTGCCCGAGACCGAGCTTGGCCGCGGTCTCCAGGAGCACCCCGGAGGAGTAGCCCAGCGTGGAGGCGCCGTTCAGCTTCAGGCTCGGCGCGTACTTGCGGACCGCTGCCTGGAAGGCGACCTGTCCGGGGCTGACGGCGGAGACCCAGGGGGCAGTGCTGATGACGCCGATGGTGCCGTTGATGCTCTCCGCGCCGTTCTGGCCGCTCGACACGACCGTGGCGACGAACAGGAACGTGGGTCGGAAGTTCTGGCGGGCACAGGAGTCCGCGACGCGACGCGCCGAGTTCGGGTCGACGACGATGGCGAGGATCTCGACGCCGGCGTTTCGGGCGCCGAGGCACTCGGAGGTGAAGTCCGGCTGGGCGATGGAGACCTCGGCGTTGTAGACCGGCTCCAGCCCGGCCTTCCTGGAGGCAGCGGGGTACGCCGCCCGCGCGGCCTGGCAGCCCTCGGCCTCACGGCAGGTAAAGGAGCCGAACTTCTTGAGCTTGGGACGCAGCTTGGCCGCGCCGGACACGTGCGCCAGGATCTGGTCGTCCTGCGGGGTGCCGTTGGGGAAGTACATCTTGTTCTTGTCCCACACCTTGTAGGTGAGGTCGCCGCCGAGGACCGGTACGCCCTTCTGCGCGAGGTAGGCGTCGACGGCGTCGGAGCCGCTCGTCGAGACGATGTTGTAGGCAAAGGCGAAGGCCTTCTTGTTCTCGACCAGGTCCTTGACCGCCGACAGGTGACGCGCCGGGTCGCCGGCGTCGTCGACCGAGATCAGCTGGACCGGGTGACCGTCCAGGCCACCGCGCCCGTTGATGTCCTTGGCCCACACCTTGAGCGCCTCGACACCCGGCTTCCACGCCGACCCGCTCGGCCCGCTGTAGGTCCCGACGTTCCCGATGACGAGGGGCTCCTTGCGGGCCGCCGCCGGTGGCGCGGCGCCCTTCGCGCCCGCCGCCGGCGCACCGCCGCCGGC